>JAJRSV010000399.1 GCA_024278655.1 Bacteroidota bacterium
ATTTGAGGATCGTCAGTTATTAGCCGGTTGATTTTTTCTATCGTTGTCTCTGTATATACTTTGCCATATATTTCCATACCCCCAATTTATGGTTTTATTGCCTCTGTGTCAAGTGTGTACGCAGCTCAGCCTTTATAAGGAGAGGGATTTAGGGTGAGGTCACCTTGCACACTCGTGATGTTGTTATTTCAGTTGATGCAAAACAGTTATCCGAAGTTCGCGCATCATTGATTGTCATTCATTGTGGCTTGAAAAGGTTTATCTAATCATACATTCATTCACTCAATCAACCATTCTGGGATTGCGCAGTTGACATCTTTACTTTTGTCTTTAGACATTGACTAAATTACAACTCAAAAAACTTATTTACTGATAATCCGGTTTCACGAATTATTGCCCTTATAGTACCTTTTCTGATTGATTTACCTTTATGATGTGGAACTGGAATAACCTTTCCATCCGAATCTCTCACCCACAATTCGTGTGATCCTTTACCAGACCGGTAATATCTGAATCCTAATTTCTTTAATCTGCTGGTAACTTCTTTATACGTGAGTTCCCTTAATTTAGCCACTAAACAATTCCTATAGGTACGGCAAAAGTCATTGATGTGTTTTTGGTAAAGTTGATTTCATTAAAACCTAAAGATTCCCCTCTTTCCTTTCTATATGCCAATATCATTTTCAATACATCAATACAATTAAACAATGCCTCCTCTATTGTATCCCCTTCGGCAAATGCGCCTTGAATACCAGGAATAACAGCTAAAAACCCATCTCCATTTTTTTCAATCTTAATAGATGCCAATAATGCTTTTTTCGTGCTCATAATGTTCTTCGCTTTTTATAAATTAAATTTTAACCTAATGATTTTCTGTTCAAATATACATAGCCCTGTTTTCTTAATCAATAATAAGTTATTTCTATAATTTCCAGGGAAATTTACTCTTTTTGTCAAACGTCAAATGTGAAATGTCAGACGAACAACCTCATAATATTATTACAAAAGCAAGCGTCCACGCTTGCGTTGTTTGTAAAAGGTTTGTGCCTACCTATGCAGTTCTCTGCAAGGACAAACAGAAACACTGATATCACATTATCCACACCCTATTTTAAGTTTATAAAAAAACATTCAGTCATACAACCATTCAGGGATTGTGTAGTTGACATCTTTACTTTTGTCTTTTTACTCCTGCCTACCGTAACTTTAGTGTAGGTGGGTTGGTCTTTAATCTTGAATTAATATTTCTTCCTATTCTTCCAGAAGAATTTCAAGCGTTCCTTTATGCTTTTTTCCTGCCCGTTATCGGTGGGATGATAGAACTGCTCGCCTTTTAATTCATCGGGCAGATAATCTTCTTCAATAAAATGATGTTCGTAGTTGTGAGCGTATTTATATTTCTTTCCGTAACCAATCTCCTTCATCAGGTTTGTCGGGGCGTTGCGGAGATGCAGCGGTACGGGATACAACGGCTTTTTCTTAACCGCTTCTATCGCTTTATCAATTCCAGCGTAGGATGCATTACTTTTCGGACAGGAAGCAAGATAAGTTGTGCACTGTGCTAAAATAATTCTCGCTTCCGGCATACCGATTTTATGCACAGCACTGAAAGCCGCTTCGGCTAAAACCAATCCGTTTGGCGATGCATTACCAATATCTTCGGCTGCCAACACGATTAAACGACGTGCAATAAAAATCGGGTCTTCACCGCCTTCCAACATTCTTGCAAGCCAATAGACTGCTGCATCGGGGTCGCTGCTGCGCACGCTTTTAATAAAAGCGGGGATAAGATGGTAATGCTCTTCGCCGGCTTTATCGTAAATAATATTTTTCTTCTGAACAATATTTTCCATTACGTCTTTTGTTATCTTAACCGGCTTTTTATCAATTTCCTGTATTACGCACGCTTCCAGAATGCTTAACATTGTTCGTGCATCGCCGCCGGAAAGATAGAGCAGGTAATCCACATCCGGGATTTCAATATCGAGTTGTGAAAGGAACTCATCTTTTTTTAGTGCCGTGTTCAGAATTTTCAGCAGATCGTCTTTACTTAAATTTTCCAGCACATAAACTCTTGCTCTCGAGCGTAATGCAGGTATAACTTCGAACGAAGGATTTTCGGTAGTTGCACCGATAAGGTATATCAATCCCGACTCAACAGAACCAAGCAGGGCATCCTGTTGTGCTTTGTTAAAACGGTGTATCTCATCGATGAAAAGGATTGTTTTACGGTTAAGCTTTTTATTTTGAGTTGCAATTTCAATTATCTGCCTGATATCTTTAACACCTGAAGAGACTGCGTTGATTTGATAGAAGTCCGCTTTGGTTTCTTCGGCAATAATTTTTGCCAAAGTTGTTTTGCCTGTTCCGGGGGGTCCCCACAAAATGAAAGAAGAAAGAGTATCGTTCTCAATCATCAACCGTATCGGTTTTCCTTCGCCCACAAGATTTTCCTGTCCGTAAAAATCATCCAACTTTTTCGGACGGATTCTTTCAGCTAAAGGCACATCGGGAATTTTAATCTTCGCTGTCATTTTCTTTCACTTCTATTTTTATTTCACCTTCGCGAAGCATATCGTATTTTTCTCTTGCAGTCTGTTCAATATTTGCCGGTATTTTATTCTTTAACGAATCGATTGCGTTTTTAAGATTTTCATTTTCGTTTTCTAATATTGTAATCTGTTCTTTCAACGAATCAATTTCATTCCTGAGCTTAAAGTATTTTAACAGTCCGCGGTCGTTAAAAAGAAGATAGAAAACACCAACGAGAAAAATTAGTATGAAGAGATAGGAAACAAATTTCTTTTTAGCTTTTGCCATCTAAACTTTTCCTGATTATCCTGTCAATCAACTCTTCGAATGAAATTCCAACTGCGTTTGCCATTTTAGGAACGAGACTTGTCGATGTCATTCCCGGCAATGTGTTTACTTCCAGACAGTAAGGCACATTATCTTTGCTTAAACGAAAATCAACTCGTGCATAAACGCTGCAGCGAAGTGCATCGAACGCTCTTTCCGCCTGTAGCTGCATCTCTTTGAATACATCTTCGGGAACATCTGCCGGAACGATGTATTCACTCATTCCGTGTGTGTATTTATGTT
The DNA here is from genome assembly GCA_024278655.1 of Bacteroidota bacterium. GTDB lineage: Bacteria > Bacteroidota > Ignavibacteria > Ignavibacteriales > Ignavibacteriaceae > BMS3ABIN03. Next base: position 3,103 of record JAJRSV010000399.1, read on the forward strand.
CGTAATCGTAAAAGCCGTCTTTCGGAATAATCTCCAACACGGGCAATGCTTCGCCGTTTAAAATTGCAACCGTCATTTCCCTGCCTTCGATGTACTCTTCAATCAACGCTAAATCAGAATATTGAAGAGCCAAACTAATTGCCGGTTCAACTTCGCTTTCGTTATGTACAATTGTTAATCCAACCGTTGAGCCCTGGTCGTTCGGTTTTACTACGCAGGGTAAGCCGAACCTGGATTTTATTTCATCAACAACTTTTCCCGGATTAAAATTTTTATTTGCAATTATCCAATTAGCAGTGTTCACGTTGTTTTTTTGAAACAGAACTTTCGACATCAGTTTATCCATTGCAACCGCGCTTGCCATAACTCCCGAACCGGTATACTTAATTCCCTTCAATTCCAAAATAGATTGAATCGTACCGTCCTCACCCCATTTTCCGTGAAGCGCCAGAAAAACGAGGTTCACATCGTTCATCAAATCCGAATCAACAGCTTTTAAATAATTATCATTCGATATTTCGGTAAAGTCTTTCTCATCAAAAAATAACGCATCATCACCAGGTTGA
>JAJRSV010000400.1 GCA_024278655.1 Bacteroidota bacterium
CAGGACTGGACGGAATAACAAACAGAATCGATCCGGGTGAACCGTTGGATAAAGATATTTACGATCTCCCTCCGGAAGAGTTGGCAAACGTTCCTTCAACACCGGGAAGTCTGGAAGAAGCAATTAAAGCATTGGCAAACGATCACGAATATTTACTTAAAGGCGATGTGTTTACCGAAGACGTAATTGAAACCTGGATAAACTATAAGATGGAAAAAGAAATCAAACCGATGGCGTTGCAGCCGCACCCGTTCGAGTTTGGTTTGTATTATGATGTTTAACCTTTCAAAGCTGCTGGTCACTTTGTATGTGACCGGCAGTTATGCCTTCCTCTAATATTTACCCAAACATTATCTAAATTTTAAAACATCTTTTATATTTATTAGTGAAAATAAGTAACTTTTGGAGTTATTTACCAATTCATACTTTAGAACAAGAACTCTTAAACCAAAATGAATGTAATCATGATGAAATTTTTTGAATAACAGATGAGATAAAAATTACGAAGAAACTATTTAATGATTAAATACAGAATTTATATTGATGAAGTTGGGAACAACGATTTAAGGAGCTCAGACAATCCTAATCATCGATACTTGAGTTTAACCGGAATTATATTCGAGCTCAATTATGTTAAGAATACACTTCACCCCTCAATTGAAGCTTTAAAAGAAAAATATTTCAATCCGCATCCGGATGAACCAATAATATTCCACAGAAAAGAATTAGTTAATAAAAAATTTCCATTTAATACACTAAAAGATCCAAAAGTTGAAAAAGAGTTCAATGAAGAATTTATTAAACTTCTTAAAAATCTTGATTACACAATTATTTCTGTTTTAATTGATAAAAAGGAACATACTCAGAAGTATTCTACATGGAAATACGATCCATATCATTACTGTATGGAAATAATAGTTGAAAGGTTTTATTTCTTTTTAGAAGAAAAAAATGCAAGGGGTGATGTTATGATAGAATCAAGGGGAGGCAAAGAGGATATGCGGCTGAAGAAGTCATTCAGAAAAATACTTGATAATGGTACACACTTTATTCTGCCGGAAAAATTGCAGCTACGGTTTACAAGTAAAGAATTAAAAGTGAAATCAAAGAAACTGAATATATCAGGTCTTCAATTGGCTGATTTGACGGCACATCCTTCGAGAAGATATATATTCAGAAAGTATAATATTGATGAAGGCAAGAGATTTACATTCGGGGACAGAATAATAGAAATATTAGAAAAAAAATTCTACAACAAGGGAGGTAGCGTTGAGGGGTATGGGATAAAAAAATTACCATAAAAAACCCCGCAAAAGCGGGGCAAAGGCTCTTACGTCCTTCCACCTCCAGATAAACTGGATTGCTACAAAAATAACATTAATGTTTTAATATATCAAATATTTCAAATAGAACCTTTTTATTCTATACGGCAAACTTTTTCTTATCGTATAAAACCATCGATTTTTATACGATGCTAGCAAATAGAACTTACTTTTTTTGATTGATGAATTTTTCTGACTAATAGAATCAAAGTATCAATTGCAAAGGTTATTTGCCTTTAAATATGACTGGCAGTTGCCGATCACTCCCAAAACAATTTATACAACGTAACCACTCTCGGCTGGGAATGGTTTATACCGAAACCGCCTAATTTTTTTTGAAATAAAATTTCGGTTCTGATTCCTTCGGGTAAGATTTCCTGCGGCTGGTAGTCTTCTCTTAAAATAACATAGTCGGGTTTTTTGGCAATCAGGTATTCGCGGGTACTGTTGTAATTAAATCTCGAGTGGTCAACCAAGCCGGCAAAATCGTAAACCTTTGCACCCGAGTAGCAGCCGATTATTCCTACATCGGTTAATGCAACTGTTTTATTACTGTTACCCGGATCGTTCTTTATAATCGATGCCATTTCCCTGTAAGTAGTCTGAAAGCCGTTTACAAATTCATCACTGGCAGGTTTAACCACCTTTAACGTCATCAATCCGTAACCGAATATGATTATAAATAGATATATGAATAAAATTAAAGATCTGATTTCGGGATTAAAATTTTCTTTGAGCCGGTTAAACAGAGTTGCAGAAACAATTATTACAAACGGAACGAGCATTAAAGAGTAGCGGGATATTACCGTAACATCTTTAAGAATATAAAAAAGATAAAAAACCGATATCCACAAAACCGGAAGCAGAAGTCTCTCTTCTTTTAATACCGATAAACGTTTCCTTAAGCTGTATGAGATGTTTCCATTTTTTCTTCCGTAGAAAAATGCGGCAAACAGTAAAAGAGCAATTAATACAAACTCCGGAAGATTGCCGGCTAAAAAGAGCATTCCCGTTCTGAACGCATAATCGAATTTAAATGCAAATAAACTGCCGCCGGCTTTATATAAATACGTGTTGGGAACAACCGTTCCGAAATGGCTGTACGCAAACAAAAGCCAGGCGCCTGCAATTATAAAAGAAATACTTGCAGCAACTATTAAATCTTTTCTTCTTTCTTTAAATATTATAAAATAATAAACAACGGTGATAAGAAAGAAACCGGCAAACTCGGGTCTTATTAACATCCCAAGCCCGAAAACCAATCCGCCCAAATACCATTTTTTGCTGCTCTTTTCATTAAACAAAATATAAATTAAAAGCAGCAGAGTTATCGAAGCCGACACTTCCATACCGCTTAAAGCCCAACGCAGGAAAAACGGATTGAGTGCGAGCGATGCCACGGCAGCAATAATAATCTTCATATCCAGTTTCAGCTTAAGGAGAACCGCGCATAAAAGGTACACCGCCGTTACACTGAATATTAAGCTTAATAACCTGACTGCAGTTTCGGGCGAAAGGGAAAGTTTTGTTAAGCCCGCACCGAGTATTACCCACAGCGGTGATGTGGAACCGTAAGTTTTTGTGCCGGCAAACGAAAAACCTTTACCCGCAGCCAAATCTTTTATAAATCCGATGTGAATGAATGTGTCGTCACCGAGAAAGTGCGGGTATAGAAAATAAGCAAGCAGGACGCTTGCTATGGCAATCATCAAAGCCTTTATTTTGTCTTTTGTACCCAGAACGTTTCGAGCTTTTTGTTAACAAGTTTGGAATTTGCTACTGCAATTTAGGTAAAACTCCGCTGCCAATCACATTTATCAACTACGGGTCACCTCAAAGCCGGCTGATACTTATATGCTAACCTGCGCACCAAACACAATGGTTCTTCTTCCGAAGTAACTGTCAACTTTATATCGTTCGGAATAATCTTTATTATAAGAGTAGCCGAAGATGTTATTTATATTAAGAATGTTCAGCCCTTCCATATAAAATACGGTAAAGTATTTATCGAAAAGCTGCGTTAAATAGGTAAGCCGTAAATCGAGACGCTGGTAGGTGGGGAAACGGTCGGAGTTCTTTTCGCCGTAAACAGGTTCGTAAATATCAAGCTCGGGTATATAGCGTGAACCGACAACCGGATCAAAAGGTCTGCCGGTTGCATACTTGTAGTTAATGCCTATCTGAAACGAGTTGCTGATATTATATTTTGCAACCAGTGTAAAGTTATGGGTGATATCGAATGAGCTCGATGTCAGGTTATCGAAATCCATCCATAACCTTTTCGTGTTTATAAAACCGTAAGATATCCAACCGTCTATTATTCCAAACAAGTTTCCTTTAAGCATAAAATCTATACCCTTTGCAAATCCGTAACCGTTGTTTGTGTAATTAAGCACTTTATCTTCCAATGGCAGACCGGTATAATCCTTATAATAAAACTCAATCCTGAAGTTTTCGAACTTGTTGAATTTATAATCAACCGAAGCAATGTAATGTACGGCTTTCATAGCTCCGAGGTCCGGGTTGCCGTCGCTTTGCGAATAGAGCCGTGGATCGGGATGCTGATGAAAAATACCCCAACCGAATGTAAGCGTTAACTTATCCGTAATTTTATAACCGAG
>JAJRSV010000026.1 GCA_024278655.1 Bacteroidota bacterium
AAGATGAAACCCAGGCGGGACTCCCAACGCAGGCAAACGCTATTAATTTGCTTACGCTGCATCAGGCAAAGGGTTTGGAGTATAAGGTTGTATTTTTATATAAATGTGATGAAAGACCGAGATACGATACGGTAAAATCCAAATCGGTAAGTGTTGATAAAAAGTTCGGGTTGTTAACAAAGGTTCCCGATAACAACGATTACTTCGGTGAGTATAAAGCCGCACCGATTGTAAATCTTTACGATTTTATCGAAAGAAAAAAAACAATTGCTGAAGTTAAGCGGCTCTTTTATGTAGGCGTAACACGGGCGGAAAAGCAACTCTTCCTTACTGCAACGAAAAACGGAGATAAACCGTTCCCCTCCGATTCATTCATGGGTATGCTGATGTACGGACTAAATCTTTCCGGTCTCGAAGATAAAATCGTTATCGAAGATGAGCTTACATTTTTAATTAGCGAAAAGGGTAAGCATAAAAATGTTACTCAAAGCAAAAAGCTTGTTGTTCCTGTTATAAAAGAAATTGAAATTGATGAAAATATTTTAATAGCCGGTGTGAGTAAACCGTCGGAGAGAAAATTTCTTTTAGAAACGATCGAAGATAAAACCGAAGGGGAGATAATCTCTGCAACCAAAGTTGCAACATTCAGTCAGTGTCCTTTTAAATATAAATTGATTTATGTTTTCGGCTACTCGCCGGTATTCTCAAGTTATGTTAGTCTGAAAGGGAAGGGAAAAAAGATTTATCAAACCGCCGGCGTCGCTGAATCCGATACACGTGAAGAAGCGGACATGGATTTGTCGAACATATCCGCCGCAGTTAAAGGTTCGGTTATTCACAAAATATTACAAAAGGAAGTAAGTGAAAAAGAATTGGAGAGTTTTATTCGGGCGGAGTTGTTTGCAAATTATCAGAACAGATTTGTAGAAGAAGAACAGGTTGAGCTGTTTGTAAAAGATGTTGCAAACGACTTAAAACACTTTTATGAATCGAAGCAGTATAATGAACTGAATGAATATTCAGCTTATAAAAACGAGTTTGAAATTTATCTGAAAGAAAGTAACCACTACCTTTACGGCATAATCGACAAAATAATTTTCAACAAAGACGAAGTAATAATTGTAGATTACAAGACGGATGATATTAAAAAAAATGAAATAGAAAGCAAGGGAAATTATTATTTTATTCAATTAAAATTTTATGTATATATTGTGAGTAAATTATTCCCGGATTTTAATCGGTTCGGAATAAGAATTATATTTTTGAAATATCCCGATTCACCTTTTGTTCGTTCTTTCGGTAAAGAAAATCTTGTTGATCTGAAGAAAGAAATTACGGGCATAATCAACAGAATGTTATCGGCAGATTATACGAAAAATAATAAGCATTGCAGCGAATGCAATTTTTCGTTGGATAATTCAAATTGTATTGTTCAATAAAGTGGGTTTGAATGCAAATAAAAGTTAAAACAATTAGAGACCTCGAAGTAATTGAAAAAGAGCTTAATTCAATTCATTGCGGTGTTTTAGCCGTTCCGTTGGAAGAGGACTTCGAGCAGATTGCCGCAAACTTTGTTTATCACGATAAGAATATTTTTATCTACATTCAGAATAAAGAGTTATTTAAAAACATAAGATTCGGAACGCAGGCAAAGTTTACAGCTATAAGGGAGTTTGATTGGAAAAAGGAATCCGGCGTAGATGCTAAAACAGTTTATAAGCTGTTTTATATTTCTGTTAACGGATTAATAAAACCCGTTGAAGAAAAAAAACTGAAGAACACTATCAAACAAAGTTTTATACAAAAGTATTCGGGACGGCTTATTGAATCGGATACTAAATCAAAGTCGCTTGGCAAACTTCTGGTAATCGATTCGGAAGAGTTAACCGCAACCGAAGAAGTAGGTGTTTAAACAGTAGAACCCTAACTCAACTTTATTTTATTCTGAAATAAATTAAGGAGCGTTTTATTGCTGAACTGGGTTTGGCTCTCTTTAATAGTTCTCGGAATTGCATCCGCACTTTACATCGACATTTCCGATATTGCCACCGATAAATATCACAACAACCAGCCGGTTACCGTTAACCTGTATTTCGATAATTCATTCAATCCGGATTCTTCCGCTTCGTACAAAGGCACGGCTGAAGTCGATGCTTCGGAATTTAATTCGGCTTATGATGAATCAATCAAATCTGACTTCTCCCTTCCTGTTACTTTGAACATAAACAAAAAAGAAAACAGAGCGGTTCTTCTTTTTGAAGTAAGTGATGAAACTCCACCGCTCTGGAAAGAGATGGCGATGGCGTCGGGGGATGAAAATAAAATTATTGCAAAGCTAAGTTCGTTTTCCGTTGTTGAAAACGGAAACATTAAAGCAAAAGTAATTCTCGATGAAATAAATTTCGTACGGTTGAAAAAAGTAACCAACGAATCGATTAACATTGCCGGCGTTGCAGTTAAAATTGCATTGGGATTGATTGGAATTATGGCAATGTGGCTGGGAGTTATGAAAGTAGCCGATAAAGCCGGCTTGATACGTAAGCTTGCAAACCTGATTCGTCCCGTTACAAAAAAACTCTTTCCCGATGTTCCGCCCGACCATCCTGCAATAGGTGCAATGCTGATGAACATTTCAGCAAATATGCTTGGCTTAGGCAATGCGGCAACGCCTTTCGGTTTGAAAGCGATGGAAGAACTCGACAAACTAAATCCGAACAAAGGAGTAGCCACGAATGCAATGGTTACTTTTCTTGCTATCAATACCGCCGGACTAACATTAATTCCTGCAACTGCAATTGCGGTTCGTGCGGCTTCAGGCAGCACCGACCCTGCTATAATAATCGGTCCGTCTATCTTCGGTGCAACATGTGCAACTGTTACCGGAATAATTGCCGCAAAGCTTTTCGAAAAGTTTCCGGTTAAAAAAGGTGAGTTCGGAGTTTGGTGGCAGGAAAACTGGAAACTACCCGCGTTTGTTATATTGGTTATTTTGTTTTTTATCATTGCTTCTGTAACAGGTGTGCTTTCGGCAATCGGTTCGGTCTTTTCTTTTATAAGTCCCGAATTACTGAAAAGCGTCATGCAGATTTTATCAACCGTTGCAATTCCGTTTTTGCTTTTGTTCTTTATAGGATACGGAGCGATTAAAAAAGTAAAAGTTTACGAAGAGTTTGTAGAAGGAGCAAAAGAAGGATTCAACATTGCGGTTAAAATCATTCCGTATCTTGTTGCGATGTTGGTTGGAATTGCAGTGTTCAGGGCTGGCGGAGCGCTGGATAACTGGCTTGTTCCCGTTCTTAAAGTCGTTACAAATCCATTGGGTATGCCGCCCGAAGCGCTTCCGATGGCATTGATTCGTCCGCTCTCCGGCAGCGGCTCGCTTGGTGTGATGGCTGAAATAATTTCCGTTCACGGTGCCGATTCATTTATCGGTGTGCTTGTTTCAACTTTCTTCGGAAGCACCGAAACAACCTTTTATGTGCTTGCAGTTTACTTCGGAGTAGTTAATATTAGAAAAACCCGTCACGCTTTAGCAGCCGGCTTGTTAGCAGACGTAGCAGGAATTTTAGGTGCGCTCTTCATTGTCAGGTTGATGTTTGGAATGTAATATTTGACTTTGGAATAAAATTTAATCCTAAACAAAAAGAACTCTCTTTCAAATGGGGCTAACAAGAAAGTAAAAAATTGTCACTCTGAACCTGCCTGCGGTAGGCAGGCGAAGTGAAGAGTCTGAAATACTGCTAAAATCGTAGATTCTTCGTCGCTTCGCTTCTCAGAATGACAACAAAAAATACTTTTTAGTCACCGACTATGAGATGAGTTCTACTAAATTAAAGATAACATTTTTAACAATTCAAAATAGATACTATTGATGAAAGTATTCATCACAAGAGAAATTCCCAAAGTTGGATTTGAGCTGCTGAAGAAAGCAGGAATAGATTTCGACTGGTATAAAAAAGATTCGGTTATTCCGCGCAAAGAATTTTTAAGAAGAATAAAAGACTGCGACGGCTTGGTTTGTCTTCTTACAGAAAAGATTGACAAAGAAGCAATCGACACAATGCAACGTTGTAAAATTGTTGCCAACTTTGCCGTCGGTTACAACAACATCGATGTGGAATATGCAAAGAGCAAAAACATAATTGTAACAAACACGCCCGATGTGCTTACAGAATCCACAGCCGACTTAACAATGGCTTTGGTGCTTGCTTGTGCGAGACGATTGTTTGAAGGTGAAAAGTATTTAAGGGAAGGGAAGTATAAAGGATGGAAACCGATGCTGCTGTTGGGAACGGAGCTGCGGAATAAAACATTTGGAATATTAGGCGCAGGAAGAATAGGAACAGCCGTAGGAATAAGAGCAAAAGCATTCGGCACAAAAATTATTTATCATTCGCTCAAAAGAAATTATTACCTTGAAGAACAAACCGGTGCTAAAAAGGCAAGCTTAAATTCGCTGTTAAAAAAATCAGATTTTCTCTCTGTTCACCTTCCGCTTAATGAAAAAACATTTCACTTTTTGAATAAAGAACGTTTGCAGTTATTGAAGAAAGATGCAATAATAATAAACACCGCAAGGGGAGAAATAATAGAAGAGAAATATTTAATTAAATTTTTGAAATCGGAGAAGATAAAAGCTGCGGGATTGGATGTATTCGAGAACGAGCCGAACGTAAATCCCGAATTATTAAAGCTGAATAACGTTGTAGTTCTGCCGCATCTCGGAAGCGCCACCGTTGAAGCAAGAAACGGAATGGCAGAGCTTGCAGTTAAAAATATAATAAACGTTTTAAAAGGCAAACCACCGCTCACCCCACTATAAAATTGTAGCACGAAGCGAAGCTTCGTGAACAAAAAAATAAGGAGAGCACGAAATTAAGAAGACATCTTTTTTATTTTATCCAATCCTTCTCATCAGTTCCCGGTCATACCAAATTATTGAATAGCGCATATAAATAACGCGAAAGCAAGCGTCCCCGCTTGCGTTGTACTCATTATCGCTTATTCGTCAGCAGTCACTGAGTGTCCCTTAACGGGCAGGGGCTTTTTCAAGAGTAACGACTGCATAGCAGTCGAAAGTTTGTAGGAGAAAAGAAAGCCGAAGAAATAAAACGATGCCGAAGGTATCGAAGGGGGATGTACGTATTGAAAAATCTTCAACTCTCGTGGTTGTTATTATTCCTCCATTTAGCTTTATCCTTATTGAATATCATTCCTCTAATCGGTAGTTTTGAAAAGAAAAAAATAAAAAGAAAAATGAGAATAGGAATACCAAAAGAGACTCTTTGGGAAGAAAAAAGAGTCGCACTTGCACCGGCGGGGGTCGATTCTCTCGTTAGAGCCGGTAATTTAGTTTACATCGAAAGCGGCGCCGGTTTGGGCAGCCACTTTACAGACGAAGATTATGCAGCCACGGGTGCACAGATTGTTTACAGTGCCGAGGAAGCATTCAAACGTGCTGAATTAGTTGCAAAAGTTTCGCCTATAACCGATGGAGAATCGGAGATGCTGCAGGATGAACAGATTCTTTTCTCGTTCCTGCATCTGGCTATAGGAAGACAGAAGGTAGTCGATAATCTCTTAAAGAAAAAAATCACCGCAATCGGGTTAGAGCTGATTGAAGAAGATTCGAGACTGCCGATACTTCATTCGATGAGCGAAATAGCCGGACAGTTGGCAATCCAGGCAGCGGAAAGATATCTCGAAAGTCATACTAAAGACGGACGGGGAATTCTTCTCGGCGGAATAACAGGCGTAGCTCCGGCGGCTGTTGTTATTCTCGGTGCGGGAGTTGTCGGCATTTCGGCTGCACGTTCCGCTCTCGGCAGAGGCGCACAGGTAATCGTGATTGATAGAGACCTTAACAGGTTAAGGAATATCGATACAATCTTTGGCAAGCGTGTAACAACCGTAATGGCTAACCCTTACACAATTTCAAAAGGAGTAAAGTTTGCCGATGTATTAATCGGTGCGGTTTTAATAAGAGGCGAAAAAGCCCCGCACATCGTTACCGAAGAGATGGTTAAACAGATGAAGAAAGGTGCTGTAATTGTTGATGTCTCAATCGATCAGGGAGGATGTGTTGAGACAAGCAGGATAACAACAATCTCCGATCCGGTTTACCGGCTGCACGATGTAATTCATTACTGTGTTCCGAATATGCCTGCACTCGTTTCAAGAACAGCAAGCTACGGATTAAACAATGCATCCTTAAAATATTTGATGAACATTACGGAAAACGGACTGGCAAATGCATTGATGGGTGATGAAGGTTTAGCCAAAGGTGTTTGCACGTACCAGGGGTACTGCACAAATGAATCGGTGGCAAATACATTTAATCTGGAGTACAGACCTCTTCGAATATTTTCCACAAACTGATATTAAATAAAGAGAGAGATGAACATAGTTGAAGAACAGAAGTTGAAGAATCTTCCTACAAATATATTAAACCTTTACAGTAAAGAGGTCGTTAGTGCAGAGGATGCAGTAGCACAAATCAAGTCGGGCGACAATGTTGTGGTTCAACCGGGATGTGCCGCTCCGATGAGACTGATAGAGGCAATGGTAGACAGAAAAGATGAACTTGATAATGTAACATTGTATCATATTCTTGTTGTCGGCGATTTGCCTTACACGAAACCGGGAATGGAAAAACACTTCAGGCACAAAGCATTTTTCATTGGTGCAAACACGCGTGATGCTGTTAACGAAGGCAGGGCGGAATTCATTCCCATTTTTCTTTCGGAAGTTCCGTTGCTTTTTAAAAATGATATAATTCACACTAACGTAGCTTTGCTTCATCTCTCGCCGCCGGATGAACATGGTTTTTGCAGCTACCGTGTCGATGTCGGAACAATTAAAACTCCTGCTGAAAACGCTGACATAATAATAGCACAGATAAACAGCGAAATGCCCCGCACGCTCGGCGATAGTTTTATTCACATTAATAAAATTGATTATATAGTTGAGCATAACGCACCGATAAAAGAACTTCCGCAAATAGATCCGAATGCAAGCAAAGAGCTGCTGCAGATTTACGACAACATAGGAATGTATATTTCGGAATTGATTGAAGACGGTTCAACATTGCAGATGGGTATCGGAGCTATACCTGATGCGGTTATGAAATATCTTGTAAACAAAAAAGATCTCGGCATTCACACCGAAATGTTTTCCGACGGAATAATAAATCTTGTAGAAATGGGAATAATAAACGGTGAAAAGAAAACTCTTCATCCCGGAAAAATAATTGCGGGATTTGTTCTCGGCACAAAAAAAGTTTACGATTTTATTAATAATAATCCCGTTATTGAATTTCATCCGCAGGAGTATGTTAACAATCCGTTTATAATTGCGAAGAACAAAAAAATGGTTGCAATTAATTCGGCAATCGAAATTGATTTAACCGGTCAGGTTTGTTCCGACTCGATGGGAACAAGATTATACAGCGGCATCGGCGGGCAGGTTGATTTTATAAGAGGCGCTTCGCATTCCGAAGGCGGCAAACCTATTATTGCTCTGCCATCGATTACAAAGGACGGAAAAATTTCGCGCATCGTTCCAAAGTTACGCGACGGCGCGGGTGTTGTTACATCGAGGGGGGATGTTCATTACGTTGTAACCGAATACGGTGTTGCACATCTTTTCGGTAAAAGTATTCAGGAAAGAGCACGCGAACTTATACGGATTGCACATCCGAAGTTCAGGGACGAATTAACAAAATTTGCAAAAGAAACTTATCACATTTAAATATGATTGCAGTAATTGGGGATATCCATGGGTGCTTCAATACACTTAAGAAGTTGTACGAAGAAATTAAAACCAGATACCCGGATATCCGAATCTATTCAGTAGGCGATCTTGTTGACCGCGGTAAATACAGCTACGAAGTAATAGAATTTATAATGGAAAAGGAAATTGCATTTGTTTCGGGCAATCACGACCTTATGTTCTATTACTTCATCACAAAACCGAATCATCCGATCGGTAAGGCGTGGATTTATAACGGCTGCGAAACAACGCTCGCTTCCTACGAAAGCAGGCGAGATAAAATAAGAGACCATCTTTAGATTATTAAAAAAGCACCACTGTTTTTTAATCTTGATGATTGCTTTATTTCGCACGCGGGGATTTCAAGTTTTTACCGTTCGATTTTTGATAAATCTATTTTGAATGAGCCGGATAGATTACGGCAGATTTTAGAAGATGATATAAACGGAAGCCACAGCGTTATCTGGTCGCGTGATGAGTTGATGAACCTCGGTAAGCTGCAGATATTGGGTCACACCCGCCAGATGGAACCGTATTTCGATAAAAAGAACAACGCTTTGTATATCGATACATCGGCTTATACCGGCAACGAACTTTCGGCTGCTGTAGTGGAAAAGAATAAAGTTGTTGAAATTATTTCGGTGCCTACTTTTGATGATGATATTGGGATCATTTATTAAACCAGGATAATTACCGGTCCCCAAAGTAGTATTTCTTTGTGATTCTTAGAGTATTTATGGCTAATATAATCCTTTTTAAGTTAATTCTATCAATACAATTGCCACAAAGCTTCCAAGGCACAAAGAACTTTTTAGCTAACCCCTTGTCAACAAATCAATACGGATAAAACACGAAAAGTAGTAGAGAGAACAATCCGAGTACCCACATACCGCCGCTTATCTCATTCATCTTTCCGGTAACGGTTTTAACAATAATGTATGTTAAAAATCCCGCAGTCATCCCGATACCTAAATTATAAGTAAAACTCATCAGCGCAATCATTGTAAAAGCGGGAATGACTTCGGTTAAATCATCGAAGTTAAGATTTTTTATCGGCGACATCATTAACATACCGACGATTATAAGCGGAGGTCCGTACGCCGACGGCGGAACAACCGAAAACAACGGCGCAAAGAACAAAGCGGAAAGAAATAATACTGCTGTAACTATTGCCGTAAACCCGGTTCTTCCTCCTGATTCGATTCCGGTTGCTGATTCAATAAATACACCACATGTTGTTGTGCCGAACAATGCACCTGCAATGGTAGATAAAGCGTCGCACAACATCGGTTTTTCTATTTCGGGAAGCTGCCCTTTCTCATCAAGTAATTTTGCTTTGTACGATAACCCTAACAACGTTCCCATTGTATCAACAAAATCGAGAACGAACACTGTTAGGATTACAGAAAAGAATCCCCAGGTTAAAGCTCCGGGTATGTCCAGTTTCAGAAAAACGGGTGAAAGATCCGGCGGTGTGCTTATAACCGATTCGGGTACCGGTGAATTTCCGGTTATCATCGATACGATTGTTACCGCAATAATTCCAATAATAATTGAACCGTTAATCTTCTTTATCATTAAAATTCCTATTAAAAGAAAACCACCCATTGCAAGCAGAATATTTATGTCGTGAAAATTCCCTACATGAACAGGCGCGCCCGGAGTGCCGAGTGTAACGATGCCTGTATCGTTTAATCCGATGAAGGCGAGGAAAAATCCTATGCCTACGGAAAAAGCAATCTTAAGCGATTCGGGAATTGCATTTGCCAGCCAGCCCCTTACTTTTGTTAAAGTTAAAATTGTGAACAAAACGCCGCTTATAAAAATTGCGCCTAAAGCTGTCTGCCAACTGTAACACAAAACTTTTACAACCGTGTAAGCGATAAAAGCATTTTCGCCCATATAAGGTGCAATTGCAAACGGTCGCTTTGCATACACTCCCATCAAAAATGTTCCGAAGAATGCACTTAGAATGGTAGCAACCATCGAAGGACCGAACGGTATTCCCGCTGCTTCTAATATTTTAGGATTGACTATTATAATGTAAGCCATTGTAAGGAAAGTAGTGAAACCGGCAATAATCTCTTGTTTGTAATTTGTGTTGTACTGTTCGAACCGGAAATAATTTTTTAGCAATTACTTCTCCCTTTTTTTCGATTAGAGATATATTAAAAATAATATACCGGTTTATCTCACACAAACAGTAAAAAATATTGAGAGGATCGAGTTATGTGTTAAATGTCAATAATAGTTACAACTAATTTATTTTTGTTGACATTTATTAATTATTATTTCATATTAATTCACAATTTATCAAGTATAAATTGTATGCAGTGGGGAAAATTACTGTTGTGCGTTGCTGTTTATATGAGATTCCCCTTCCCATTTTCCCCCCAGGGCAATGATTTATTGGAAGCATTTATTGCAAGTCAATAAATAAAATTGTTTTAAGTGTGTCAAATTATAATTCTAACAACAGCTTTTTGTACTTGATTAGCTTCTCTTTAACTCTCTCCATAGCTAACATCTCCTGCTGCTTTGTCAAATCCGGGTTGTTAGATTTTATTTTTTGACTTCCGTCTTAAACACGATCATTTATTAAAACATAATTTCTTAATCCTGTAAATATTTTACTTGATAATTACGGAGGCAGTATTATGGAACAGACATCCACACTGTTTTGCCGGATGTATAGACTAAATAATACAGTCCGGACAATAGCAATTTTTGTTTTCTTGTTACTCTTAAGTAGCAGCGCAACCGCACAGGTAACCACACTCAAACTATCCACAAACACAAGCAGCAGTTATTTCGATATAACCGACAACAACGACAACAGTCTCTTTAGAATGAACGCTGACGGACAGTTACTTTCAAAGGGTACTTTTGATGGAACAACAGCGCCGTCATTGGGCGCAGGTACAAGGTTGTGGTGGTATCCTAAAAAAGCTGCATTTAGGGTTGGGTATGTGGACGGTACAAAATGGGACGGTGCAAATGTAGGCGATTATTCAACTGCGATGGGGTCTAACACAACCGCAAGCGGATATTATTCAACTGCGATGGGGGCTAGTACAACCGCAAGCGGAAGTTATTCAACTGCGATGGGGGATATTACAACCGCAAGCGGAAGTTATTCAACTTCAATGGGATATTTCACAACCGCAAGCGGATATTATTCAACTGCAATGGGATATAAGACAACTGCAGACGGATATCGTTCAACTGCGATGGGGGACAACACAACCGCAAGTGGGTGGTATTCAACTGCGATGGGGAATTATGTTTCAACCAATGGGAAATCCGGTTCGTTTATTATTGGAGATAATTCAACAACTACAACAACTCCTTCTACAGCAGCTAACCAGATGATGATGCGTTTTGCTGGAGGGTATATTTTATATACAAATTCAGGGCCTACTTGGACGGGGATGCAACTTACAGCAGGTGGAAGCAGTTGGTCAAGCGTTTCGGATTCAACAAAGAAAGAAAATTTCCTATATGCAAACGGCGAATATTTCTTAAGCAGTATATCAAAATTAAAACTCGGCTCGTGGAACTATAAAGGGCAAGACCCTGAAAAGTTCAGGCACTATGGACCTATGGCTCAGGAGATATACCACTATTTTGGGAATGATAGTATTGGAGTAATAGGTGTAGATACCTTATTGGCATCAGCAGATATGGACGGAATAGAGATGATTGCATTGCAAGCTTTGGTCAAAAGAACTGATGAATTAAAAAAGAAAACCGATGAATTAAAAATTGCACGGGAAAAAATTAAGGAACTTGAAAATAAAGTAGCTTTTCAATTGGATGAATTATCTTCACAAAAAAAGGAACTATCTGCTCAGAAGGAAATAATTAATCAACTGGTTAAAGAATTTACAAATGTTAAAAATGCTATAAACGAGTTAACGATGGAAAAGTATAGTAAGACGATGAATATCTCATTGCTAAAAGAGGCAGAAAAATAGCAGGAGGAGAAAATGAACAAGAAAATAAAACAGATAAGGTCTGTACTGTTTTCCGTTTCTCTTTTTATTCTGTTCAGCATAAACATTAGCGGGCAGGGTTTTACAAACGGAAGCGGCAATACATTTTCACTTGGTTCGTTAACGTTCAGTTTGTCCGGCAACTGGAGCAACTCAGGAACATTTACGCCGGGAACAGGTACAGTTGTTTTTAACGGTTCAAGTGGAAACCAAACAATTTCAAATTCTTCGGGTGAGAGTTTTTACAATATTACCGTTAACAAAGCTTCCGGCGACTTGCAATTATTGAATAACATAAGCGTAAGCGGAACCGTAACTTTAACAAGCGGTGATTTGGATTTAAATGGAAATACAATGAACCTTGGAACGACAGGTACGATTAGCGAAACACCGGGTAACACAGTAAAAGGCACAAGCGGAACAACAACCGCTACTCGCACTTTGAATGCGCCGACTTCGGATAATGTGGCAGGGATGGGAGCGGAAATTACATCGGCTGCAAACCTTGGCTCAACTACAATAACTTGCGGGCATACTGTTCAAACCGGTAATGATAACAGCAGCATATTAAAATATTTTGATATAACGCCAACAAATAATACGGGACTTAGTGCCACATTGGTTTTCCATTACGATGATAGTGAGTTGAACGGATTGACAGAATCTGAACTTCAACTGTTTAAATCTACAGACGGCGGATCAACCTGGACGTTGATGGGCGGAACAGTGGATGTAAATGCCAATACCGTAACACTTACGGGCATTGATGGTTTTTCGAGATGGACGCTCGGTGCAAGTTCTTCTCCGCTGCCTGTTGAATTGACGACATTCACTGCAGAGGTTAATGAGACCGAAGTAGTATTAAAGTGGGAGACGGAAACAGAGGTAAATAATTACGGGTTTGAGATAGAAAGAGAAGCCCCCCTTAATCCCCCCAAAGGGGGGAAATATGGTGAATGGATTAAAATAGGTTTTATTGAAGGACACGGTAATTCTAATTCACCGAAGGAATATTCTTTTACCGATGAAAATCCGCCGGTAGGAAATATAAAATACAGATTAAAGCAGATTGATAATGACGGGCAGTTTGAGTATTACCCGAATACATCGGGGATAGAAGTGGAAGTAAAAGAAATACTGCCGACGGAGTATCAACTTTTTCAAAATTACCCGAATCCTTTTAACCCTTCAACAACAATAAAATATGCTTTGCCGTTTGAGAGTAAAGTGAGGTTGATAATATATAATTCGCTTGGTGAAATTATAGCGGAGTTGGTAAACGAGCTGCAATCTGCAGGGAATAAAGAAGTAATGTGGAATGCGAATAATGTTGCATCGGGAGTTTACATATACAAAATTAAAGCAGTACCTACTGACGGAACAAAAGCTTTTACGGCTATAAAGAAAATGATTTTGCTTCGTTGACGGTAAATGGATTTAAAATAAAAAAGGCGGGCTGTTAAGCCCGCCTTCATTAATCACAGGAGGAGTTAGATCAGTACATTCCACCCATATCGCCCATTCCACCACCGGGCATGGCTGGAGCTTTTTCTTCTTCTTTCTTTTCGTAAACAACTGCTTCGGTTGTAATTAACATCGAAGCTACCGATGCAGCGTTTTCCAAAGCCGTTCTTGTAACTTTAGTAGGATCTATAACGCCGGCTTTAATCAGATTCTCGTACTCTTCAGTTGCAGCGTTAAATCCGAAATCGTCTTTTCCTTCTTTAACTTTCTGCAATACAACCGAACCTTCGAGACCGGCATTGTTTACAATTTGTCTCAACGGCTCTTCAAGAGCTTTCTGAATTATTTTGATACCGGTTTTCTGATCGAGGTTTTCACCTTCTAACTTATCTAAATCGGAAATTGCTCTTACTAAAGCAACACCGCCGCCTGCTACTATACCTTCTTCAACTGCGGCACGTGTAGCATGCAAAGCGTCTTCAACTCTTGCTTTCTTTTCTTTCATTTCAACTTCGGTGGAAGCACCGATTTTAAGCACTGCAACACCACCGGAAAGTTTTGCCAATCTTTCCTGAAGTTTTTCTCTGTCGTAATCCGAAGTGGTCTTTTCGATTTGAGCTTTTATTTCGTTAATTCTCTTCTTTATATCTTCGGATTTTCCTGCGCCTTCTACAATGGTAGTGTTGTCTTTATCGATAACAACCTTTTTAGCAGTACCAAGGTATGAAAGTGTAGCATTCTCTAATTTGAATCCGCGCTCTTCCGAAATAACGGTACCGCCGGTAAGTACTGCAATATCTTCAAGCATTGCTTTTCTTCTGTCGCCGAAGCCCGGAGCTTTAACAGCGGCAACTTTCAGGGTTCCGCGTATCTTGTTAACAACTAATGTTGCCAAAGCTTCGCCTTCAAGATCTTCGGCAATAATCAATAACGATTTGCCCTGCTGAGCAACTTTCTCGAGTATCGGAAGCAGGTCTTTCATTGCCGAGATTTTTTTGTCGTGAATCAAAATCATCGGCTCTTCGAGTATTGCTTCCATACTTTCGGTATTGGTTACAAAGTAAGGAGAGAGATATCCGCGGTCGAACTGCATACCTTCAACAACATCAAGTTCGGTTTCGGTTCCTTTAGCTTCCTCAACTGTAATAACACCGTCTTTGCCAACTTTTTCCATAGCATCTGCAATCAACTCACCGATTGACTTATCGTTGTTGGCAGAGATAGCACCAACCTGTGCAATTTCCTGTCTGTCTTCAACATCTCTGCTAATCGATTTCAGATAATCGACAACTTTTTTTACTGCAAGGTCAATACCGCGTTTCAAATCCATCGGGTTTGCACCTGCGGTAACGTTGCGTAAACCTTCTCTGTAAATTGCCTGTGCAAGAACTGTTGCAGTAGTTGTTCCGTCACCAGCAACATCACTGGTTTTGGAAGCAACTTCGCGAACCATCTGTGCACCCATATTTTCGAT
>JAJRSV010000401.1 GCA_024278655.1 Bacteroidota bacterium
GAAGCACCACGGTTAATAATATAAACTACTATTATTTTACTGCATCTTTATATGCCTGCAAAATTTGCGGAAGGATTTCGCCGGCTTTACCGAGATAAGAATAATCAACTATTGCTGTTACTTCCGATTCCGTTAAATTCACTTCGACTAAAACAGCGCCGCTTTGCTTTGCCGTGTAAACCAATCCTGCCGCAGGATAAACAACTGCCGAAGTTCCGACTATAAAAAAGATATCGGCATTCATAGCTGCTTCTTCTCCGCCTTTGAACTGATCAACAGGAAGAACTTCACCAAACCAAACAACATCGGGACGAATTAAACCGCCGCATTCACATTTGGGTACACCTTCGCTGAAGTCGAGCTCTTCGTTGTATTGCTTTTTGCATTTAACACAGTAGTTGCGTTCTATGTTTCCGTGGAGTTCAAAAATCTTTTTGCTGCCTGCTCTGCGGTGAAGGTTATCG
The DNA here is from genome assembly GCA_024278655.1 of Bacteroidota bacterium. Lineage (GTDB taxonomy): Bacteria > Bacteroidota > Ignavibacteria > Ignavibacteriales > Ignavibacteriaceae > BMS3ABIN03. Next base: position 465 of record JAJRSV010000401.1, read on the forward strand.
ATGTTTTGTGTTACTACTATCACGTCATCAAAATAGTTTTGCATTTCGGCGATTGTTAAATGCGCAGGGTTGGGTTCCGATTCGTGTATGATTTTTTTGCGGTGGTTATACCATTCCCAAACCATATCGGGGTTCCGCATAAATGCGTTAAAGTTCGCAAGCTCTTCCGGTTTAAGCTTGTTCCAGATTCCGTCTTTTCCCCTGAAAGTGGGAATGCCACTTTCGGCAGAAATGCCCGCACCGGTAAAGAACACAACAGTGCGGGCATCTTTTAATCTTTCGATTAATGAATCATGAATTTTCATCAATCAAGTTCTTCTTTTACTTCCTTCATTAATACTTTTGCTTCCGCTAATACCTTATCGTCGTCTTCATCAACAAACGGAGCTTTTTCCAGTGCTATCAAAGCTTCTTTTGCCTTTTCGTATTCATCTTCTTCCATATACGATTTTGCAAGAGCGAGATAAAACATACGGAAGTTGGGTCTGAGTTTTACAGCAATCTCCAGGTGAGAAATCGATTCATCCATATCGCCCCAACCCAAGCCGAGCGGGAGTCGTAACAAGTACGGTTTTTCGCATACCTTGTAATGCGCTCTGCCTAAAACATAATGAGCAAGTGCCTGTGTATAATTACCGCCGTTGCCAAGCTCAATTGCTTTTTCGCAGTCATCCCTTACGTCGTTTACCCTTCCTATGGCAGAAAACACTCCTTCGAAAAGTGCAAGCTTACCGTTGGCAATTGCGCGCCTTACGTAAGCTTCCGCCTGGTCGGGGGCAAGCTTAACCGAGCTGTCGGCATAAGCAACCGCTTTTTCGAACATTGCTTTCTTTGCTTCTTCCTCTTCGCTTGTTTCTTCGGGCATCTTCTCTCCCAAATCAACATAAGCACGACTTATCTTCCACATAAGTTCCCAGTTGCCGGGGAATAAGCTGTCTGCTTTTAAATAAGTCTCAAGTGCTTTTTGATGGTTAAACTCTTTGTAGTAATTATCTCCTTCCGCCATCAGCTCTTCCAACGACTGTGCGCTGATGTTTACGAAAAAGAAAAGAAAGAAAACCAATAAGATGTTCGTAAATTTTGTGTTCATATCCCTCTCCTAAAAGTTATTCGAATAGTGATTTATTAATTTCTTCTTCAACTTCCTCCGGAATTTCATGTTTATAAAGATCGGTTTGTGCAAGAGTAATAAACTTCGTCCAGTTGCCTTCGCTTTTCATTTCGGTAATGATTGCGTTTTTGTATGCGTTAACTTTTGCGCTCAACTCGTCTGCATGATAAAGAGCGATAGCTTCAACGGTTTTGGGAACAACGGGCGAGGCATGTTCAAGCTTGCCCTGATGACTTAATACCAAATGAATGAGCATGTTCTTTACATCTTCCGGGAAACCGGGAATTTTCTTTGTTTCTTCTTCAATCATATTTGCACAAATTACAATGTGCCCGATTAGCTTTCCTTTATCGCTGTACTCAAAAGCGGTATCGTATTTAAGCTCTTCCGTTTTACCGAAATCGTGAAGCATCGCGCCGGCAATAAGCAAATCCCTGTTTATTTCGTAATGAAAATCGCTCATCAAATCGCAAATCTTTATCATTTCCAGAGTGTGTTCAATTAAGCCGTGAATATATGCGTGATGCCATGCTTTGCCTGCCGGTGCTGTTTTGAACTTGTCGAGCTTTTCGCCGGTAAATATGTTTTTCAGTAACGCTTTGATGTTTTCGTTCGATATTTTATCTATTCTTTCCATCAACTCATCAACCATTTCATCGGGGTCTCTTAACGACTTTGCAATAAAATCCTGAGGGGTAACATTATCGGAAGGTTCGGCAAATCTGATGGAGCTGACTTTTATCTGCGGCTGGTTGTTAAACTCGTCAATTACTCCGGAAACTTTAACTATATCGCCTGTTTTGCCTTTCTTAAAAATCGATTGAAAGCCCGCTGTGTCGCTCCAAACGTTTGCAGACAATGAGACAGATTTATCACCTAATTCGAGTGAAAGATAATCTTTCCCGGCTTTGGTACTCCTTGCCTCAAACTTCCTTATTAAAAGAAAGTGATCGACAGGGTCACCCTTTTTAAGCTCTAATAATTCAACCTGATCAACCATTTTACCATTATGAATTTCTGTTAACTTCAACTTAAGAAATTAAACAATAAAATGTAACTTAAAATTCACTTTCTTTAACAACCTCCAATATGCTTTCGTCCGGAATTCGTGCAATAACAGTGCGGTTCAGCAGCTCAATCGAAACGGAAATAGATTTTCCGCTCTCTCCGTTCACTACTGTACCCACAACTCCTTCGAACGGTCCGTTTTTAATAACAACCTTAGCGCCGGGAACTATTCCGTTGTGAACAATTACATCGGTTTTGGTTTCAAGCATTTTCCTTAAACTGTCGATTTGCCACTCGGGAATTACCGCCGGTCTGCCCTGATCGAAAAGGCACCTTACAACCGCTTTTTGTTCCACCGAGATTAATCTTTCGGATTCGTTGGCATAAATAAAAATATAGCTGCGTAAAAGCGGCTCGGTTACAAGCTTCTTCCTGTCGCTCCATTTTCTAAGCCGCGTAATTTTCGGAAGATAGTTGTCTACGCCTGCCTCGGTTAACTGCTGTTCGGCTTTGAATTCGCTGCGCGGCTTTGTATATAATGCAAACCAGAATTTAGAGTCCATATCGTAAAAATTAATTTTTAAAAGTTCACAAATATATAAAAAGCATCGATTGTAAAATATAACAAGAGCGGGTTAAAAGGAACGGTTAATAAACAAGCGATTCGTCAAGCTTCTCCTGAAGCTGCGAAGTATCGAGCGGATTGGCGTTTATTGTTTTAATGCCGTACTCCTGGTATGCTTTCTTCACCTCATCCGATTCCTCTTTAAGCAAAACAATAATCGGAATATTCAGGTTGCTGTTTTCTCTTTTTAATGTTTGAACAAGCTGCTGCCCGGTCATCAGCGGCATCTCGTGATCTGTTATTACCAGCGAGGGTATTTGCTTTAAAATTATTCTCATTGCATCGTAACCGTTTTCGGCACTTATAATTTTGTAAGATGGATATAGTGATTTGAGCAGGTTTACAAGTTCTTCTCTTTCTTCCGCCTCACTTTTTACAATAAGAATTGTA
>JAJRSV010000027.1 GCA_024278655.1 Bacteroidota bacterium
AATTGTGCTCGACGATGCTTTTCAGCACAGGTGGATTTACAGGGACATCGACATTGTTGTAGTAGAGCAGAACTTTTTACCAGGCAATAAGATTAGTGTTCACAGTCTTCTGCCCACGGGAAATATGCGCGAGCCGTTCAGCGCATTGCAGCGTGCCGATGCAGTTGTTATTAACAGGAAATTTTCCGAGCGGAAAGAGATTCCGGAAGAGCGGAAAAAATATTTTGAAGGAAAGAAAATCTTTACCGCTCATTACGAAGCGATAAGCTTTGTGGATATTGTAAAAAAAGAAGAGTACGGTTTGCAGGAGTTTGAAGGTCAGAAGAGTCTTGTTGTATCGGGCATTGCCAATCCGCAATCGTTTTTGAATGTGCTTTCGCAGACTAATGTAGATACATCGAACAAACTGATATTCAGGGATCATAAAGATTACACAATTAAAGAGGTGCAACTGATCAGGAAAAAGTTTTACTCAACCAATTCTCATTCCGTTGTAACCACGGAAAAAGATGCAGTCAAGCTGATGATTTATTCGAGAGAGTTGGACGATATTGATATTTTTTATCTTAAAATAAAACTCGTTATGGATGACGAGGATTCATTCAAAAAATTTGTTCTAAATAATAATTGATTTTTTGAAAGTAAAAATCTAACTACGGAGGAAAAACCAAATGTCGAAAAAACATAAATACGTTTACTTCTTCGGCGGAAAGAAAGCCGAAGGAAGAGCAGATATGAAAGACCTGCTGGGCGGTAAAGGTGCTAATCTTGCAGAAATGGTGAACATAGGATTGCCTGTTCCTGCCGGATTTACAATCACAACCGAAGTGTGTACTTACTATTATAAAAATAAAAGAAAGTACCCGAAAGAATTAAAAGACCAGGTGCTTAATGCACTTAAGAAAGTTGAAAAGTATATGGGCGCAAAGTTCGGCGACCCGAAAAATCCGTTACTCGTGTCGGTGCGAAGCGGTGCACGTGCTTCGATGCCCGGAATGATGGACACGATTCTCAATCTCGGTCTGAACGATGAAACCGTCGAAGGATTAATTGCAAAAACCAACAACCCGCGTTTCGCATACGATTCTTACAGAAGATTCGTGCAGATGTACGGCGATGTTGTTTTAGGATTGAAACCCGAAGATAAACACGCCGAAGATCCTTTCGAAGTTATCCTCGAGAACAAGAAGAAGAAACATGGATTTACACTCGATACCGAATTAACAGCCGAGCATTTGAAAGAGTTGGTTGCGGAATTCAAAGCAGAGATAAAAAAGAAAACCGGCAACGATTTTCCCGACGACCCGATGAAACAGTTGTGGGGAGCTATCAGTGCGGTATTCGGTTCATGGAATAACGACAGGGCAATTGTTTACCGCAAGCTTAACGGCATTCCCGACGAGTGGGGAACTGCGGTTAATGTTCAGTCGATGGTATTCGGAAATATGGGCGAAGATTCGGGAACGGGTGTTGCTTTTACACGCGACCCCGCAACAGGCGAAAATATTTTTTACGGCGAGTATCTTTTTAATGCGCAGGGCGAAGATGTTGTAGCCGGAACCCGCACGCCGCATCCCATTGCCGAACTGAAGAAAGATAATCCGGCTATCTATAAACAATTAATGAAGATAAGATCGTTACTCGAAAAGCATTACAAGGAAATGATGGATATCGAGTTTACCATTCAACAGGGTAAACTGTGGATGCTGCAATGCCGTGTTGGAAAGCGAACCGGCTTTGCTGCAATTAAGATGGCTGTTGATATGGTAAAGGAAAAACTGATTTCGAAAGAAGATGCAATTTTAAGAATTGAACCCGACCAGTTGAACCAGTTGTTAAGACCGATCTTCGACCTTGATCAAAAACGCAAAGCAATTGAAGAAGGAAAGCTTTTGGCAAAAGGACTGAACGCAGGTCCGGGTGCCGCTTCCGGAAGAATAGCATTGAATGCACAGGATGCAGTTGAAATGGCTTCGAAAGGCGAGAAGGTTATTCTTGTAAGAATTGAAACATCTCCCGAAGACATTAAAGGTATGGATGCATCCGAAGGTATTCTTACCGCACGAGGCGGGATGACATCGCACGCTGCGTTGGTCGCTCGCCAGATGGGTAAAGTATGTGTGGCAGGATGCGGTTCGCTTAAAATTAATTACAAAGATAAAACCGTTGCGGTTGAAGGAAAAGATATTCAGTTAAAAGAAGGCGATTTTATTTCACTCGACGGAACAACCGGCGAAGTTATTCAGGGTAAGCTCGAAACAAAGCCATCCGAAGTAATTCAGGTGCTAATTTCGAAAACACTTAAGCCGAAGCAGTCGCCTATTTATCAAACTTATGCAAGCTTGATGAAATGGGCAGATGAATTCCGCAGGTTGAATGTAAGAACAAACGCCGATCAGCCGGATCAGGCAGCCAACGCAATTGCGTTCGGTGCCGAAGGTATCGGGCTTTGCCGTACCGAGCATATGTTCTTCGGCGGCGACAGGATTACTGCCGTTAGGAAGATGATTGTTTCCGATTCGGTTGAAGAAAGAAAGGAAGCTCTGAAAGCACTCCTTCCTCTGCAGCGCTCCGATTTCGAAGGTATATTCGAAGTAATGCACGGAAAACCCGTTACAATAAGAACACTCGATCCTCCCTTGCACGAGTTCTTACCTCATAGTGCAAAAGAAATTGAAGAGCTTGCGCAGGAACTGAGCATATCGGTTAAAAAGCTTAAAGAGAAAATCGAGAGTCTGCACGAATTCAACCCGATGCTCGGCTTCCGCGGATGCCGTCTTGGTGTCGCGTATCCGGAGATAACCGAAATGCAGACACGTGCAATAATCGAAGCGGCAATAAATGTTGCTAAAAAGGGAATTAAAGTTAAACCCGAAATTATGATTCCGCTTGTAAGTCACGTTAACGAATTTAAGCTGCAGGAGGATATTGTGCGCAGGGTTGCAAAAGATGTAATGAAGGAAAAAGGCAAGAAGATTACTTACCTTGTAGGCACAATGATTGAACTGCCAAGAGCAGCTTTGACTGCGGATGAGATAGCAAGAAGAGCCGAATTCTTCAGCTTCGGTACGAACGACTTAACTCAAACCACATTCGGACTTTCGAGAGACGACGCCGGCACATTCCTTCCGCTTTATGTTGAAAGGGAAATCCTTCCGGCAGATCCTTTCGAAACTATCGACCAGTCCGGTGTGGGACAGTTGGTTGAGATAGGTACGACGAAAGGAAGAAAGAGCAGACCCGGACTCAAAGTCGGTATTTGCGGTGAGCATGGCGGCGAGCCGCAATCGGTTGAGTTCTGCCATCGTACCGGATTGGATTACGTGAGCTGCTCGCCGTTCCGGGTTCCTATAGCACGGCTTGCAGCAGCGAGAGCAGTTGTTAAGGAATCATCGTCTAAAAAGAAAAGTAAATCGAAAAAGAAGAAAAAATCTTCGAAGAAAAAACATAAAAAATAAACAGTGAAATGAAAGTTTTATTTTTAATAATAAAATAAGGTGTGAATGATGAAGCTATCAGATTTCAAATATAATTTGCCGAAAACGGCTATTGCAAAATATCCCGTATCGCCGCGGGATAGTGCAAAGCTGATGGTGCTTAACAGGGAAACGCAGGAAATCGAAACCAAAAAATTTACAGAGGTTGCTGATTATATGAAAAAAGGCGACGTGATGGTGGTTAACGAAACCCGCGTTTTCCAGGCACGTTTGTTCGGTAAAAAGGAAAAGACAAACGCGAAAATAGAAGTATTCCTTTTGCGTGAATTAAATGCGGAGGATTGCATCTGGGATGTTATTGTTGATCCGGCACGTAAAGTACGTATAGGAAATAAAATTTATTTCAAGGATGATTTATGGTGCGAAGTAATCGATAACACTACTTCGCGCGGCAGAACGGTTAGATTCAATCAGCCGGGTAACGTTTTTAAAGCTATCGAGAAAATCGGTTATACGCCGCTTCCTCCTTATATTAAACGCGACCCGGAACCGTCGGATAAAGAAAACTATCAAACCGTTTTTGCTAAAGTCGATGGTGCCGTTGCTGCACCGACAGCCGGATTGCACTTTACGAACCGGCTCCTTACCAAGATAAAGAACAAAGGAGTTACAATTGTTCCGGTAATCCTGCATATCGGCTTGGGTACTTTCCGTCCTGTTGAGGTTGAAGATTTAACCAAGCACAGGATGGATTCAGAGTACTTCGAGATTTCGGAAAAATCTGCCGAGAAAATTAATAAAGCACTCGAATCGAACAAGAATGTGTTTGTTGTTGGCACGAGTACATGCCGTGCACTTGAAACCAGCACAACTGCAGACGGACTCGTGAAGCCGAACAGCGGATGGACTGACAAATTTATCTATCCGCCTTATGTTTTTAAGGTGACCAAAAAGCTTATCACAAACTTTCATGCTCCGGAATCTACACTGTTAATGCTGGTATCGGCATTTGCAGGTACGGACTTCATTCTTAAAGCTTATAAGAAAGCGTTGAAAGAAAAGTATCGCTTTTTAAGTTACGGCGATGCAATGCTTATATTATGAGAACCATTGCAATAATTCCCGCCGGAGGAAAAGGTGTTAGGAGCGGGCAATCCGCTCCTAAACAATATCTTAAGTTCAATGGCAGGGAACTAATCGTTTACACCCTTGAAACCTTCCAGAAGAACGATTTGGTAAACCAGATAATCATATCGGCAGAACCGGAGTATTTTAATCTTTTAAACGATATTAAAGAACAATACAATCTTTCCAAGATAACAAACATCGTAGAAGGAGGGAAAGAAAGACAGGACTCGGTTTACAACGCGCTTTCATCGCTTGATAATGTGAATGATGATGATTTAATTGCCGTGCACGATGCAGCGCGCCCGCTCCTTTCGCAGAGTGTGCTTACCAAAGCAATTGTTACCGCAAAAGAGAAAGGTAATGCGCTCGTTTGTATTAAAGCAAAGGATACATTAATAAAAGCAAACGAAGTTGTTGAAGAGTATTTAAACAGAGATGAAGTTTACTACGTGCAGACCCCGCAGATTTTTCCCTATGCTGTTTTGATGAAAGCGATGAAACATGCGTATGAAAACAATTTTATCGGAACGGACGAATCGATGCTAGTAAAAGAGATAGGTGAAAAAATAAACATTACAGAAGGTTCCGCATTCAATTTCAAAATTACCACCGCCGAAGATATTGAGATGTTTGAGAAGTTGATTCAAAATTTGTAACACGAAGCGCAGCTTCGTGAAAACACCCAAATTAATAACCTATCATCTGCAATCATAAACCGACACAGAACAACAAATGACCGGAAAAACAAGGATTGGGTGAATGGATGTATAGTATCCTCAATCAAATCTTTGTTTTTTCTTTTGTCAAGATTTTACATATAGTATTCTTTTTACTATCAAAAAGGAATGGATGATTGGATGAATGATTGAATGGCTAAAGTTTACTAAACTTTGTATCATCCTTATCATTTGGTTGCCGGCTGTGCCGGAATGATGTTTTATAGAAGTCTCGTTAGAGACGACCTGTTATTTGTGCTGGCACAATAATGAAACAAGCAGCCGTCACTGAATGGTCAGTGACGGGCAGAATATGATGATATAAAGTAGGATAAGGAATTTTTTTCCAAAACGGATGAAGATTTTTATATTCATAACTGTATCCTTTGTTTATAATTATTGGTTTATCTTTTCTCCTCTTATTATTATAGCACCGGAATCTCCTGTTAATCCTACGATAAATACAACCTCGTCGTTTGCCCATATCCCCTGAAGCAATCTTGAATCAGGATGAGTATATAACTCTGTTTGTTTTTGCCAGTTAGCACCGTTATAATGGAATACTTCCCCAAAGTCTCCAACAGTATAAATGTTATTTGCAGAAGAGCCCCTAATTCGGTTGATAACAGATTCCTGTCCTCTTATGAAAAATTCAAAAACATTTCCATAATTAATTCTGTACTCTTTTGCATCTGTTACATAAATTAAGTTTTTATGTGGTCCCCAAATTGAACTTGTTATTGATCCGCCTCTATTATCTGTGTAAAATAATTGCCATTCAATTCCGTTAAATTTATAAATGAATAAGGTTGAGCTTGTATTTCCCACTGCATAGATGTTTTCTTCATCAAATCCATGGATATCCCAGAAGGATAATTGATTATTTATGCCCTTCATTTTATGCCATTCTTCTCCATTCCAATGGACGATTGTGCCTTGATGACCTACTGCCCAAATATTATACTGCGATGTTGCCCATACTGCTCGTAATCCCCAGATTGTGTCTCCTTGTGGATAGTGGAATAAAAAGTCGGTTACTTCCCAACTAATGCCGTCCCATATTCCGGCAACTCCAAATGATCCTGAGGAACCCACTACAAAGATATTGTCTTGGTCAACTCCATATATTCCTTTTTTTTCGGCTCCAAATCCAGGATATATTTCCCATTTAGCTCCATTCCATTTAATTACCCCACTTCTACCTTCAGGAAGGTCAACCACTCCTATGGCCCAAACATTATTTTCGTCGTATCCCCAAACGTCAACTAAAATATTCCCAGGTAATCCTATTGTATCTACAACCCAATTAAAACTATGGCCGGCAGTATCAAGAGTAACAGCTATTAGGGTTGTACTGGTATCTTTTAATGAATCCAAAAAGAAAGCTTCAATTTTATATTTGTAAGTCATTCCAGGTTGTAATCCTAATCCTTCATTATTATCAATAAAAGTAGTGTCATCACTTGCCATTAAAAAATTGAATATTTTATTAGCTCCGTCGGGATCATTACGCTCTAACTTATAATTAAAAGAATTGAAAGTATCTAATAGAGATTTGTTCCAATGAAGCCCAATTTCTTTAAGATCAACCCACTCTGCAGCAATTATAATGGTATTTTTAACTGTATTATTTGTACCAGAAGAAGGGGGGGGGGGTGCGGCTCTGTGGTATTACAAGAAAGAAGCGGAATTATTAAACTAAAAAGTAATATTATCTTTTCCATAACGGCTTAACCAAATAATTAATAGAATAATAAAAAAGAATGAAATGAATTAACAGTATGTTAAACTTTTCTTTACGGATAGTATTTATGCGGCAACAGAAAAGTTTTATTAGAATAGTAAAAGGGTTATAAAGTATTTTTAGCATTAGTGCCCCCCTTCTTCATCAAAACAAAAAACTATAAAAAAATAATCCTGCCCCAAACTTTGCGGGGGTAGGGGTAAAAATTTTTTCAGTTTCATAATTCTCCCCGATAAAAATCAGAAAAATATTTCACATAAAGAACATAGGATATTTCGGAAATTAATGCAACAAATAAAACGAGTCTTATCAACTATTTGAATGAGTGAATGGATTTGAATAAAGACAAAAGATAACCCACCTACGCAGAAGTTTATCCTACGTAACCTTAGTGAAGTAGGGCTACGGTGGGCAGGAGTAAAAAGATAAAAAAGGTTAAACTTCTAAAATCTAAAATCCCTGCCTGCCTTTGGTAGGGTTGATGGGTGTTCGATATTCAAAAATTGCATTGTTGCACTATCGTGGTGTCAGCTTCTGTCTCCCGTCTTCTTACTTCTGAATTCTTGAGATAAACACTTCACCCTGCTGAGGTTCCCTATACCTTTATACCTGTTTTCTACAAAGATACCACTTCTACGGAGTTATCCTTCGCTATTAATTGTTTTGTTAATTGGAAATTGGTATTTGGATTTTGTTTGTTCTTTGTTTTTTAAGATTTGTAATTTTATACGCAAACGCAGATTGATAATCTGAGCTACAAATACTATTCTGAATTATTCGCTTTAAACGAATGTATCTCTTCACTGGTTAATGAATAATCCTCGGCTTCTAATAAAAACTTCGTGTAAGGATGTTTCGGATTGTTGAACACATCTTCCGTCTTTCCCGATTCTACTATCTTTCCGTTTTCTATTACTAATATTCTGTCGGCAAACTTGCGGAGTATTTTTAAATCGTGGGTGATGCAGATAAGCGTTATGCCGTATTCTTTGTTTATCTTCTTAAAAAGATTTAAAAGGTTTAGCTGCGAAGTAACATCCTGCGCAGAGAAAGGTTCGTCTAAAATTAAAACTTTGGGTTCCACTGCAAGCAGTCGTGCGAGCGCAACCCGCTGTCTTTCGCCACCGCTTAATTCATATCCCCTTCTCTCCTCAAGCTCTTCGTTCAATCCTACCGTTTGATAAATTTCTTTCTTGCTTTGTTCAGCTTCTTCAGCGGATTTACCCGACAGCTTTATCGCTTCGGCTAAAACGTCTTTAACTTTTCTGTAAGGATTTAACAAGTCGCTGTTGTTTTGAAATAGTATCTGGATTTTGCTTATTCCATTCTGTTTCATCTCACCGTTAAAAACAATCTTCCCCGAAGTCGGTTGAATTACACCTGCTAACAATTTAGCCAGTGTCGATTTTCCGCCGCCCGATTCTCCACAAATGCCAATTACTTCCCCTTCGTAAACGACGAATGAAACATCTTTCAATATTTCAACCGTTTCGCCTGCTTTTGTTAGCGACTCATCGCTCTGTGCGCTGAAAAAAAGATGTTCGACTTTTATTAGCTCTTTACTCATTTTAATTCTTCGTAAGATTTTTTGAACCCGATTAATTCTCCTTCGGAAATATTATTAAAAAACTGTTGCGCTTCTTCAAACGAAGATAAAGTTTGATTATGCAGGAATGAAATTTTATCGCTTATCTTTTGAGCAAATTCAATATCCTGCGTTACAAAAAGCACCGAATTTTTACCGCTGCTTACAAACTCTTTAAGCTTAATCAGAAGCAGGTTTGCAATGGTGTAATCAATTCCCGATGTGGGTTCATCGAGTATTATCAGCTTCGGATTGGCAATGAAGGCAAGAATAAAGCTTAATTGTTGTGCCATTCCTCCGCTTATTTCGTAAGGATAGAGTTTTGTTATTTCATCATAAGGAGGAAGAAGAAAATATTTTAACAGCTCATCAATCTGTTCTTTTGGCGCAGATGAATTATTAAAGTAATAATCGAAAGTTTTAAGCGGATCGAAGCTGTTTGCAGCATCTTGGAAAACATAACGTATGTTGTTCAATCTTATTTGCAGCAATTCATTTTCGTTTAGCGATAGGATATCTTTTCCTTCAAAAAGAACTTTTCCTTTAATTGAAAAAAGATTCTTGTTCAGCAATCCTGTTAATGCTTTAATAAGTGTTGATTTTCCCGCACCGTTTTTACCGAGAATTGTATAAATTTTTCTTTCGGGCAGGTCGAAATTTATATTGTTCAGAAGCAAACGGTAACTGCCGCCGTTTTTAAGCGATATATTTTCAATATTAACTTTAAGCATATTCGCTAAAATCTTATTTTTAATTTAGTTAACAAAATAATAAATTATAGTTACAATTATTACTATTCACTAAAACCCTTTGGTTATGAGTATTAAAAAGTCGCTTTTTATTCTCTTTCTGATATCTCTTCTTTTCTCCTGCAGCAATGAAAAATTATCTCCGAACCGGATAGTAATTGGAATTCCTGCCGATGTGCAAACCTTTAACCCGTTGTTCGCGTACTCTGTGGATGAAGGAAGCATAACCGAACTGCTCTATTTAAGTCTGGTTGATTTCAAATGGAATGCAGAAGCAGGCGATTTGGATGCTTATCCGATGATTGCAAAAAGCTGGGAATGGTCTGATGATTCTTCATCGGTTACGTTTTATTTAAGAGATGATGTTAAATGGTCGGACGGCGAACCGTTGACTGCCGAAGATGTTGTCTTTTCACTCGATCTCTATTCCGATCCCGCAGTAAACAGCAGGTTGTACGGAATATTCGACGACCTTTTCACCGATGAAGAAAACCATATTGATGTTGAAAAAACTTTCGATGTAAAATCACCGTACGTTTTGCAGATAAATTTTAAGCCCGGCTCATCACCGCAACTGATTGATGTAGTTCACCCGATAATTCCGAAACACATATTCGGAAAAATAAACCGCAACGATTTAAGTACAGCCGAAGAAAATTTTAATCCCGTTTGCAGCGGAGCGTTTGTTCTTAAAAAGTGGAACAGAAATCAGAGCATAACTTTAAGCGCAAATAAAAACTCGTTCCTTTACAATCCTGATAATGTGCAGGAGCTTGTGTTCAAAGTTATTCCAGATTACAAATCGAGATTAACACAGCTTAAAAAGGGCGAGATTGATTTGATGGAATTAATCCGCACCGAAGATATCGATGAGGTGAAAAGCAGCGGCAATATTAATATTAAAACGATAGACGGAAGAGAATACGATTACATCGGATGGAATAACATCGACCCGGAAGTTTATTCCCAAAGCAAAGGAATTACACCGCATAAACTTTTCGGAAGCAGAAAAGTAAGACTCGCACTCACTCATGCAATCAACAGAAAAGAAATTCTCGAAGAATATTTATATAACTACGGCGAGTTAGCCGTTAGTCCGGTCTCTTCTATTTTCAAATATTATTACAACAGCGAAATAAAACCGTACGAATACAATCCAGATAAAGCAAGAGAGTTGTTAAAGCAGGAAGGTTGGTTCGATTCGAACAATAACGGAGTGATTGATAAAGACGGAGTTGAATTTACATTTACGCTTACGTATCCGGCGGGAAATCCTTTAAGAGAATATGCATCGACAATTGTTAAGAATAATCTTAAAGCGGTTGGAATCGATATGAACGTTCAGATGCTTGAGCTTGGTGCGTTTCTCGACAAGTTAGGCGCAAAAAGCATGGATGCGTGGATGATTGCGTGGTACATTCCGCTTCCGCTGGAAGTAAAACCGTACTGGTATTCCGATTTGGACAACACACCGCTTAACTTTGTAAGCTACCAGAGCAAAAAAGCCGATGCGATTATGGATGCATTGGAAAAGAACATTTCGAAAGAGAAAAAGAGAGAGCTTTACTACGAGTTTCAAAGGATAATTCACGAAGACGAACCCGTAACGTTTATGTACTGGAAGTCGGATATTGTGGGAATAAACAAAAGAGTTGAGAACATAAACATCACGCCGCTTGGTGCGGTAACTCACTGCTGGGAATGGTCTGTTAAACAATAGAGGTCTATGAATAAAAATTTCATCAAGGCATTTTCGAAAAGAATTTTTAGTTCGGTAATAACGCTTTTCCTTTTGATAAGTTTTATCTTCATTCTGATAAGACTATCGCCGGGCGATCCGTCTCAAAAATTCCTTTCTCCTGAGTTCAGTCCCGAATTAGCCCGGAAAGTAATGAGCAGCTTCAAATTAGACCGCCCGGTAATAGAACAATACACCAATTTTGTTGGGAATATTTTCACCGGCGATTTCGGACTTTCCTACAATTACCGGATGCCTGTTCTATCGATTGTGTGGCAGTACTTATCTTTCACTATTGTTTTTGCTTCGTTGAGTTTTATTATTCAAATAATAATTTCGTTTTATCTTGCACTAAAAACCATACGAAACCCCGGCGGCAACTTCGATAAGTTTATTTCGAAACTCTCTTTGGTAGTTTATGC
>JAJRSV010000402.1 GCA_024278655.1 Bacteroidota bacterium
AGGAACCAGAAGATATTTACTATTCCACCGGTTGCGAGCATATTTTGCAGAATGACGGATTCATTCTTTACATAATATAATGCATGCAATCCAGCCGCTAAAAACATAATTATGGAAAACCACGGAAGAATGCTTTCGCTTTTCTCCGAGTACATTTCGATAAAAACCGAAATGAGAATTCCCGCTCCTACAATTACAAGCGGCATTATGTCGAAAAATTCCTGAAAGTTATTAAACATGGCTACTCTAAAAATAAAATGTCTTCTTCACAAACTTCAATTTTTAATTTATGTTTTTCTTCCAAATACAAAGCAAGTTTTATATGATTATCGAAGTTGAAAATATCTTCGCTTTTTTCTACAACAACCATTTTAATAGCTTCGTATTTTGAAAGAGAGTTTTTCAAATCTTTGTATTCATAAAAGTAAACGTCCGTAAAATCTTCTTTTTCTCTTATGAATACTCCTTTCGAGCTGGGAGAAAAATCCGTTATAATATCGTTGTGTACAATCACTTTAAGAAAGTGAGCTTTGAACGGCAGTATAAGCCGGTTGTAATAATGCAGCCCGATTAACTTTTCGCTTAAAACTTCTTTTATGGTATGCATATTTTATCTTATTTTTAATTGAAAAATATTAACCAAATTACTACAAATATCGGAATCAAAATAGGAATAGAATATTTAACCATATAAGTAAAGAAACTCGGCATCTTTATACCGGCACGTTCGCAAATCGATTTAACCATAAAGTTAGGACCGTTACCGATGTAAGTCATCGAACCGAAGAACACCGCGGCAACCGAAATTGCCCTTAAATAAATATCATCCCTTGTAACAAATTCAAGTACCTCCGATTTTACATTAACATCCAGCGCATACTTGCCCATCGCCGCACTTAAGAAATTAAGATAAGTAGGTGCGTTATCCAAAAATCCCGACAGCGAACCCGTTGCCCAATAAAAAACACCTGCATTCAGTTTGTCGCTTAATACATTGGCTTCGTGTGCAATTAACTGAAGCGCGGGAATCATCGCCATGAAAATACCGATAAACAAGTAAGCTACTTCTTTAATCGGTTCGAAATCGAACTCGTTTGCTTTAAGTATGTTCTGATCGGCACGTTTATACGAAACAACCATTACACCGAACATTATAATTTCCCTTATGCCGAAGGGTAACGGTTCCAGACTCGGAACCCAGCTAAAAACCGCCGGATCGATAAAAACCGAAATAATAACAACACCAAGATAACCTACATTCTTCCATCCTCTGAATTCGATTGTGCCCGAAAATTCCTCGTCCGCATTATTGTTTTCTTTATTCATCGAATCGAATATGTAAAAGATTCCGAGGAGAACAATGATTGTAGGAACCCATATATACCAAACATTTATGATAACCCAAAAGAACGGAACACCGCGCAGGAAACCGAGAAACAGCGGCGGGTCGCCGATTGGTGTTAATGCACCGCCGATGTTGCTTACAAGAAATATAAAAAAGATAACATGATAAGGTTTAATTCTGTTCTGGTTCATTTTAAGGTACGGACGGATAAGCAACATAGAAGCACCGGTTGTTCCGATAACGTTAGCTATAATAGCTCCGAACAGAAGAAACAAAACATTTACAAGCGGTGTTGCTTTTTTATTAACACGAACCAATATGCCGCCCGATGCAACAAACAGCGAACCCAACAGTGCAATGAACGACAGATACTCAGCCAACGAATGAAGCAGACTGTGGTAATCGTTCAACGCAGCGAGATAATAAACTACCGTTACCGCGCCCAACGCTATTGCAACTTTCGGGTAATGATGTTCCCAGAAATGAGGATACAGAATAGGTCCTGTTGCAATCATCAAGAGAAGAATTACAAAAGGTAAAACCATAAAAGTTGCAGGAAGTTCGTGCGTTGCAACTTCTTCGCCGGAAACAACATTCGTAACTACGGATGAATTACTTACTACATCATGCTCAGCGGCGTAACCGTTAACCGATGTAACAATCGAAACAACAAATACAAATAATAAAATAATATGAATTTTCTTCAGCATTTAATTTCCTGTTTCCAATACCGCCTTTTGGGGGTTTTCAACCTGGTTCAGAATTTTAGTTGTTGTTTTTTCGGATACATTAAGGAATGTACTCGGGTAAACACCAATCCATACTATAAAGATTATTATAGGAACTAAAACAAATATTTCTCTTTTGGTAAGGTCGGTTAAATCGTTCAGCTTGGAATTTTCAACTTCACCGAATACCACCCTTTTGTACATCCATAAAAGATACACGGCTGCAAAGATAACTCCCGTTGCAGCAAAAATTGTAAACCACCAGCTACCCAATACGGTTGATTTGAATGAACCGATAAGAATTAAGAACTCACCGATAAAACCGTTTAAGCCGGGCAGCCCGATTGATGATAACGACACGACCATTAAAAAGAATGAATAGACCGGAACGATTTTGGCAATTCCCCCGTAATAAGAAATCTCACGTGTGTGAGTCCTTTCGTAAATCATTCCTACCAAAAGGAATAAAGCGCCGGTTGATAATCCGTGGTTTATCATCTGAATGATAGCACCCTGCATCGATTCCTGCGTCATCGCAAAAATACCAAGCACAACAAATCCAAGGTGCGAAACAGATGAATAGGCAACAAGCTTTTTCATATCGGTTTGAACCATTGCCACAAGCGCGCCGTAAATTATTCCGATTAC
>JAJRSV010000403.1 GCA_024278655.1 Bacteroidota bacterium
GGTATCGGTAACTTTAAAAATAAGCGCCATCGAAGAAACGAAAACCTCGCGTGCGGCAAAAGTGGAAAGCAGCGAAACACCAATACGCCAGTCCATTCCAAGCGGTTTCATTACCGGTTGAATAGCTTTTCCGATTGACGCCGCAAATGAATTTTCCAACCTCAAAGAATTTTCCAGTTGAATAACCTCAGCATCGGATAAATTATTCTTATCTACCTGCGGATCCACATTCGGAAAATAAGTCAAGAACCACAACACTACCGAAAAAATCAGGATGATTGGTCCGGCACGCAGCAGGTACTGTTTTGTGCTCGAATAAGTATGGCGAACCAATGTAATCAGCTTAGGTATTTTGTATGTGGGCAGCTCAAGAATGAATGATGAATTGTCTTCGGCTTTGATTATTTTTTTGCGCAGCTTATTGATAATAGACGCTACCACGATTGAAGTAACGATACTGAAAATATAAATTGCCGCAAGCATAAATCCGCCGATACAAGGTTTATCGAGCGGTGTTAGGAAAGCGATTAGCAATGCGTAAACGGGAAGCCGTGCACTGCAGCTCATCAACGGAATGATGAAAATTGTTAAAAGTCTTTCGCGCCGGTTAGGTATTGTGCGTGCTGCCATCATTGCCGGAATAGCGCAGGCAAAGCCGGAAAGCATAGGTACAAACGACCTTCCGTTCAAACCTATTTTTGAAAGCGGCTTATCGATAAGCATTGCGCCGCGTGCAAGGTAACCGGTATCTTCCAGCACTCCGAGTATAAGAAAGAGAATAATAATCTGCGGAACAAAAACCAGAACGGAACCGACACCGCTAATCAATCCGTCCGATATCAAACTCGACAGCCAATTCCTTCCGAGCAAATCCAATGTTAACTGCGACAAATTACTGAATGCAGTATCCACAAGCGTCATAAGAGGTTCTGCCAGCCAGAATATCGACGTGAAAGTACCGCCCATTATCAACACGAATATTATTAGTCCCCAAAACTTATGCAGCAGGATGGTATCGAGTTTTACGGTTGTTTCGTCGGGTTTGTTTTTACTTGCACTGTAGGGTGTGGTTATTACTTTCAACTCTTTGTTTGCCTTTTGAATATTTACCCCCGACCGGTCGGGCAATGCTTCGTAAACTTTATCGAGTATATATTCTATTTGGCGGTATGCTTCAATCAGCTTTCGTTTAGCCGATTCCTGTTTGTAAGATTTAGGTTCCGGTTTACCGGTTTTGTAAATCTCGTTTAAATTCTTATCGACTACCTTTATAAGTTCGTTAATTCCTTTGCCGGTTCTGCCGTTTATTTTTACAACATCACAATTTAGTTCTTCACTTAACTTTTCAACCGATACATTCAAATTCTTTTTACTTAAAATATCATTCATAGTTAACACTATGATTACTCTGAATCCCGATTCGATTAACTGAAGCGACAGAAGCAAATGCCTCGAAAGCTGGCTTGCATCGATTGTGTTAATTACGAGATGCGGAGAACCGAGTTTAGGATGCGCATATAGTGAATCGATTGAAACCTGTTCGTCGGGGGAGTTTGGAATTAAACTTATTATGCCGGGCGAATCTAAAAGCTCGGCATTTATGCTGTAACGTTCCTGGAATTTTGAAGTGGAGTATTCAACGGTTGAACCGGGGTAGTTAACGGTTTTATAGTTTTTCCCGCTGAGGAAATTGAAGAGAGTTGTTTTTCCCGAATTAGGAGGACCAACTAATGTTATAAGCGGAACCTCCTCGATTACTTGTTTTGTCATGAGACTATTATGCAGTCAGCTTCTTTTTTTCTGATGGCAATCAAAGTGCCTCTTACCGAAAATGCCATCGGGTCATCGAATACTGATTTTGTAATCAGTTCTATCTCTTCACCCGGGGTAAAACCTATTTCGAGTATTCTTCTGTGAGATGGATTTGAAGTGTCGATATCGCTTATTCTTACTTTTTCGCCGGATTTTAATTCTGCAGCCGTTTTCATTTTTCCACCTGTTTTTACAATTTTTTGATATTATTCAGATTTAATCTACATAAAAATAGTATAATCGGACTTTAATGTCAAGATTGAAGACGGAAATTTTTTCGATTTGTAACGTAAACTTAACAAATAATATTATTCAAAATATTAACAAACGGGGTCTAATTCCTTAATTCCAACAAGGTTAGCTAAAAACGGCGTGGTATTATTTTTGTCCCGATTTCAACATAAACTCAATCATTTCGAAATTTATGTATCAGATGGAAATAGAAAATAAAGTAAAAAAATCAAATTCCGCTTTTGCTTCGGTTTCACTAAGTGCCGATAAGCTCTCCTACAGCTCAACCGATTACGTGATGTATAATTTCAACTTCAAAACCGGTAAGTATAATTTTATGAGTCCTTTGATAGTTAACCTTACCGGCTATTCGATTGAAGAACTGAACCGCATTGGATTTAAAAGCATTGTTGATGAAGTTATAGAAGATAAGATTGACAGGTATTCGGTAAACGGGAAAAGTTCGCTTCAGGTAGAGGAATTCTTTGCGAAGTATAAAATACTAACCAAGTTGGGCGAGCATAAATGGATTGAGGATAATTCATTTGCTTATCTTGACGAAAAGGGTGAACGGATTCTGGCTATCGGTATTTTAAGGGATACTTCCGCACTTCAGGAATTTATAAACCGGTTGAATGATGAAAAAGAAAATCTGGATAAAGTATTCGACCTTGCCGATACCATGCTAATTCAACTCGATAAGCATATGAATATCCAGATGATTAATAAAAAGGGATGTGAAATTTTAGGCGGTACAAAAGAGGAAATACTGGGCAGAAATTTAGAGGAGTTCATACCTAATCATATAAAGGAAAAGTATCAAATTTTTCTGAACGGTATATATTCTAATCCCGATAACGAATCCGTAAGGTCGCAGGGAACAATCCTTTCGCTTGACAAGAAGATAAAAATTATTGAGTGGTACAACACAATTCTGCGCGATAAAAGCGGCGACATAACTTCAATAATAAGTGCTGCGCAGGAAGTAACGCAGGTACGCAAAGAACAAAAAATCAGGAAGATTATTTCCGAAATTCTGGAAGAAGCTAATACGGGTCAGAACCTTACCGATTACTTCAGCTTTATACATAAAGCTATCAGCCGGTTGATGAAAGCCGAAAATTTTTATATCGCTTATTACGACCGTGCGAAAAATCTTGTAACCTTTCCCTATTTTGTTGATAAATACGATAACGATACTTCGCCTAAAAAGCTCGGCAATGGGTTAACCGAATATGTTTTACGTACCGGTAAGTCGGCATTGATTACAACCGAAATACATGAAGAGCTTGAACGAAAAGGTGAAGCGGAATTAATCGGTCCTCCTTCCGAAATATGGCTGGGCGTTCCGCTGAAGATTAAAGATAAAGTAATAGGGGCTATGGTTTTGCAGGATTATGAAGACAGCACAACCTACACCGAAAATGAACGGCAGATACTCGATTTTATTGCTTATCCTATTTCGCGTGCAATCGAAAGAAAAATTGTTGAAAAAGAAAAAGAAGAACTGATTGTTCAACTTAAAGAACTTAACAAATCGAAAGATCAGTTGTTCTCATTAATCTCTCACGATTTAAGAGGTCCGTTTAACTCATTGCTTGGCTTTGCCGATATTCTGATTACCGAGTTCGATACGTTA
>JAJRSV010000006.1 GCA_024278655.1 Bacteroidota bacterium
GCAATTCCTTTCGGAAGAGAATTCGTTGCAAATTGATATCGGTGCATCAACCGGCAGCTTTCAGGGCAAGCTTTCCGAAAGAATTTATTTATCGGAACTTCACCGGATAGGAAGCACACCGGCAGCTATGTATAAAAACGGATATCCGCTTCCCGCAAGACTGTCTTACGAAGATTTGAGGACAAACGAGAACGGTTATTTTTATGATAATCAGGAACATGTTTTATACGTACAAGTTAAAGGAAACACCGACAGCACTTACAGCATAACAGGCGAAGGCGTTGTTCTCAGTACGGGAAGAAGCGGTAAAATGCTGCCTGATGAATTTGTGCTCGAACAAAACTATCCGAACCCTTTTAATCCGGGTACTAAAATAAAGTATGTAGTAGGCAATCTGCTTAACGGCAACGGAGGAAGGCAATATATAAGTTTGAAAGTGTACGATGCTTTGGGCAGGGAAGTTGCTGTTCTTGTTAATGAATTCAAAGAGCCGGGAACTTACGAGGTTGAATTCAATGCCAATGGTTTATCGAGCGGTGTGTATTTCTACAGGTTAAAGGCGGGTGGTTTCGTGCAAACTAAAAAAATGATTCTCCTTCGTTAATAAATTTTCAACAGATGATTTTTTATCGATAAAGAAAAAACAGGTTTGATTAAAATATAAAATGTAAGTTGTCCGGGTTGCAGGCAAATTAGAAATCAAATAAACGATGTTACCGGATTTCTAATTCACCAACGGTTGTAGCTTTTCTTCTATATCTCGTATCCTATTAACTGCGTTTATTTCGGAATAGTATTCCATAGCCCTCTTATACCAGCGAATGCTCTCTTCGCTGTTGTTAGTTTCTTCGTACAGTTCGGCAAGTTCCGAAGCGGTTTCGGCAATGTTAAGTTTGTTCCCGAGGTTTGTGTTAAGGCGTAAACTTATATCCAGATACATCTTGGCAGTATCGTAATGATGTAATCTTCTTTCCAGCGAACCTATAACGCGGTAAACATCTGCGGTGGTAAGTTTATCCTGTATTAACACTGCTATATCCATTGCCTTGTGCGAACATTCCAAAGCTTCTTTAATGTTGTTTAAGTTAACCAGCGCTTCCGATTTACCAAGGTATGAAATTGCCAGAGTAGTAACGTGTTTGCCTTTAATTGCCAGACCGATTGCTTTTTCAAATTCGGCAAGAGCATTTTCGTAATCCTTCTTCTCTATTAACATCATTCCGATGTTGTGATGCAATTCAGATTGTTTCCAGCTGTCACCGGTATTTTCGAAATGCTTTAACGCATTGATAAAGTGCTTGTGTGCCTGAGTATAATTGCCGCGAATGTTTTCGGTTATTGCAATGTTGGTTTCAACTTCGGCACGTAACTTATCGTTTGCACTCGATTTTAATAACCCGAGACTTTCGGAAAAACATTTTACCGCATCATTTATTTCTCCCTTTTCGCCGTATAATATACCCGACAGGTTAAAGCATTTTGCAAGTCCGTCCGGGTTTTCTATCGATGAAAAATATTTCTTTGATTTATCGATATATTCGTGTGCACTTTCCCAATCGGCTTTTCTTATATTTATATCGGCAAGCAACAAATAGGACTCGGCTTTAAAAAGTTTACTTTCGGTTTTAGAGAGAAGGTGATTTACCAATTCATTTGCTATGTTAAGTTTACCCTTTTCAATGAAGAAGCGGCTTAGTTTCAACAGCAGGTTATCGAGCTTATCGGAAGGAATATTCTTTTCCGTAAGTGTAATTATCCCGTCAACAAGAATTCTTTCCTCGGTCGATATATTGCTTCCGTCGAACAAAGTCCAGAGTTTATCGAGTAATCCTTCCAGCCCGGGAATGTCAAATTCTTTCAATACCTCTCTCAACAGTGAGTCTGCAATTTCTAAGTTATCCGGTTGTTTATTTTTTAACTCTTGATTCACTTTATAAATTCCTGATTATTTAATTTCCAAATTGATTTCATTTAACTTATCGTGACCAACCGTATCGTGAAAAGTGATTTAACCTGGCTTTCTTTACCGACAACTTTCCTTCTGGAATTTTCACTTCCATTTTTTCGGTTTCTATCGTTTCAACGGTTCCATCGTCGCTAACATAAACGAATTCCAGATCGTCCTCTTCTATTCCCATTCCTTCCAAATCCAATCCTTCGAACTTCAGGTCCAGCTTTAACGGTTTTGCAAAAACCATTGCGGGGTAGAACTGAACCGCTGCAAACTCGTCGTCAATCATCATAGTTATAATAACCGTGCCGTCAAAAGCATCTTTTGGAACTTTTAGTTTGGCTTTTATTTTAATCGTCTGCCCGTCTGCGGTTTCATATTCCTCATCAATTTTAAGGGTCCCGCCTTCGTCTCCTTTTATTGATTTGCTGATAGAGAAGGTGTTCTCTACAGAAAAAGATGATTTGGGTGGCAGTTTAATTAGTTGGGGTAGAGGATTATCGGGGGGTGAGATGAAATCGGATGAATCCGAACATCCCGTTATACCCAGAATTACAGCGAGAAAGATGAATAATAAATGTTTCATTTAGAACTCCGTTGA
The DNA here is from genome assembly GCA_024278655.1 of Bacteroidota bacterium. GTDB lineage: Bacteria > Bacteroidota > Ignavibacteria > Ignavibacteriales > Ignavibacteriaceae > BMS3ABIN03. The sequence continues at coordinate 2,553 of JAJRSV010000006.1, forward strand.
TATTATGAATACTACTTAACCTGGAAACAGTTTTTGCATTAGCATCCACATTATCAAAGAGTACCAATAGGAGATTACGATTGTTTTCATCTCCGATTGGAAACTATGTAATCCAACAAAAATGCCAGAACGGAATAGTTCACCCATGTTAATGATTTTGTTCGAAAAAGGATAAATTTGAGCATTAGCAAGAAATACGGGAAAGAAAAAGATGTATTATTAAGAGTCACGCAATCAAAATAATGCACCGGTTCGGTTATTGATTAACGGCGAATTTCAGGCAGGTATTAAGCCGGTTTCAGGTAAGGGATTAAAAATCCCGGTTTGACAAACAATTAAAAAGAAATCTATATTTTTGTAGCGGGTTCATTTGCTGAAATGTATCGGATGAATTAAAACCGGATTTGTGTAGTCAATAAACTTTCGGACAAAATGTTAACTGAACTATGCAGTGCCGGAAGGTGAAAAATTAAATTCAAATAAACAGAAGGGAACGGCTGCTATGCAAATGTATAAATCATTACCGGCTGCTTTTCTTTTTCAAATGGTAGTTGGGGCTTTGTGTTTGGGAGCAATATCTGCCTGGGGTCCGGCATGGATTGGAGTGCTTGCTTTGCTTGGGTTAAGACCCGTTGTGCTAAAAAGAGTAACACTTGGTGAAGATAAAAATGTTTGGGCGTTTTACTACAGGATTACAAAGATGAGCGTCGTCTCTCTCTCGGTTACGATTATATTAATCTATGCTGCTTTCGGTTTGTTCTCTCATTCGAGTCCCATAAAAGGAATATGGATGCTGATGCTGATTCCGTATTTTGTTTTTATTCATGGACTGTTCGGCTTAATATATAGTCTGCGAAAAGATTAATGTTTTTTCTATATAATTCATCATCTCATTAAACATAAACAAACCAAGAGTTGTATGTTATGATTAAACCAAAATTTCACCCGTTGAAAAATTATATAAAGTATCCCGAAGAAGTAATGATCGAAAGATCGAGAAAATTTTACGAAGATATCAAACGGCGCAGAACAGTACGCGATTTTTCCGATAAACCGGTACCGAGAGAAGTAATAGAAAATTGTATCCGTGCTGCAGGCACGGCACCGAGCGGAGCTAATTTACAGCCGTGGCATTTTGTTGTGGTTGCCGATGCTGATATTAAAAAGCAGATAAGAATAGCAGCCGAAGAGGAAGAGAAAGAATTTTATACGCACAGGGCACCCAAGGAATGGCTCGATGCACTTGCACCGTTAGGCACTGATGAGCATAAACCGTTTTTGGAAACCGCACCGTATTTAGTTGCGGTATTTGCAAAAAGTTACGATCTGCTTCCCGACGGAAGAAAAGTTAAGGTTTATTATTCGCAGGAGTCGGTAGGTATTGCTTGCGGAATATTTATTACGGCGGTTCATAATGCCGGGCTTGTATCGCTAACACATACGCCGAGCCCAATGAACTTTTTAAATAAAATTTTAGGAAGACCGAGTAACGAAAGACCTTACATACTTTTTGTAGTCGGTTATCCTTCGGAAGATGCAAAAGTGCCCGACATCAAAAAGAAAAAGTTGGAAGAGATAGCAAGCTTTTTATAACCAGCTATTGTTGCTCAATTAATCACAATTAAAATTAAACGGAAAAATTATTTGATTAGCAGCATCTTCTTTGTTTCCACATAGCTGCCTGCCTGCAGACGGTAAAAATATACGCCGCTGCTCAGTTTGCCCGCATCAAAATTAACCTTGTGAAAACCTGCCGCCTGTTCTTCATCAACCAGCGTAGCTATTTCGTTTCCGAGCAAATCGAATACCTTCAGTTTAACGTTGCTATATTCAGGCAGCGTATAAGTAATTATTGTTCTCGGGTTAAAAGGATTCGGATAGTTTTGGTAAAGTTTATACACAACCGGAGTTTCGGATATATCTTTTACAGAAGTTATTCCGTAATGATCACTACCGAATGCCAGACTATCATAAGGCAAAGAACGCAGTATGCTCACTTTTTCTCTTAAGTGAATGATACTTGTAATCCCGTCGTACCCGGTAGCGGGAACCAAAGCTATCATTACCCATTGAGTATCGTTCGGTGCAAATTGGAATGGACCACTATAAAATGCAAATCCTGCCTCAAACCCGGTTCCGTTATACTCATCGGTAAACAACCAGCCGTCACCCGTTACGGGGTCCCCGCTAACAGGAAAAGTAGTAGGATTACCGGTTGTAGGATCTATTATAATGTTACCGTTATTATCGTATCCGCGTGCATTATTCCAAATTCCGATAATGGTATCCGGCTCAATGAAAATAGGATTTGTACCGAATCTCTCTATAATAGGTTTAAATGCACTTAAAGGAAGATTTTTATAATTTTCTAATTTTTTCCCTTTAAAGATTGCTTTTTCTCCTGTAGCCGGTACAACCGGACCATATAATAGTGTATATCCAACAGCCGCGGGATCATCATAGTTCCAGCAATAACCCAACTGTAATGATGTATCGACGCCCGGAAAATTTTTCAGCAAGTCGAAAAAGTCTATGTCGGTCCAGAAGCCGATATAGGTTGAATCAATTTCAACATCTCCTTTATTAATAAGTGTCCATTCAATAAAAGCTACGTTTGAAAATATATCCTCGTCATCCTGTGCCGATCCCCTTTTGGCAAAAACGGTTTGCTGAATCTCAATCGGCAGATCGGTTTGTTTATAAAAATCCGGGTTAACAGTACTGTCGAGGGCGTTATAAACAGTCCATAAAATCTGATCGCCTAATATCATTGGCTTGCCGTTTTGATCTACCGGTGCGCCGAAATCGACCGGCCACTCTGCATAATCGATGTTGGTTGTGTCGTCTCCTTCGGTAACTTTATAAACGCGGTAGCGAAGTGAATCTTCGGGGTGTGAGACGAATGCCGGCTGTCCGTCTAAAATAGGACCGGGTGAGTAAGATGAAAAATACCAGTTTATCAACCTGGCAACCGGTTCATTGTTAATCTTTCCGATGATTCTTATTCCATGCTCCCATATTATTCTATCGTCATCCTGAGGTAATAATTTCCAACGTGCATCTATCTGATTGCATGAGCCCACATTGTTTTGCCATAATTTGATGTTATTAATATCCAGTATTCTTGTCCGGTTGAACGGATGATACTGAGCAAGTACATCACTGCCGATTAATAATAACGTAATAAATAAAAGGGTAGATAGTTTATTCATTGTTCCCTCCGGTTTATTTTACATTATAAAGTAATTATCAGCAGCATTAAAAGCAATACTTGATATTTACCGAACCGTTTAGGTTGAATGAGATTTAATCTGACTGAGGGAGAAAGATGAATAGTTCTTGCCTCATAATACATGTAACCGAAAAGTTAAGGAGTAAGAAAGGCAAGGAAATAAAGGAGCCCGGGTTGACAGGTCGTTTTTAAATTAATTAATAGTTTGCCGGTCAACTTGAATATATTAAATAAATTGGCTTTCGGTCGGATCCGGATTAATCAAGTTAACGAAAGTATTATCTTCAAAACAAAAACATTATTAAAGCCGTTATACTTTTAAAGTTTCACCTTCCGATTTGGCTATAGTAACAGCTCCGCAGGAATCGCTCCAAACGTTAACGGTTGTGCGACACATATCCAAAAACCTGTCGACGGCTAAAATCAAGCCGACACCTTCAAGCGGCAAACCTACTGCCGAAAGTATAACCGAAATCATAACCAATCCAGCCATCGGTATTCCCGCCGCACCTATCGAAGCAAGCAGTGCTGTTACAACAACAATCATCTGCTGTAAAAAGCTTAAGTCAATTCCGTATGCCTGTGCGATAAACATAGCGGCAACACATTCGTAAATGGCTGTTCCGTCCATATTAACCGTAGCGCCCAGTGGAAGCACAAAGCTTGTTATTTTGTTCGATACACCGGAGTTATTTTCTACGGCATCCATTGTTAACGGTAATGTGGCTGAAGATGATGATGTTGAGAATGCAGTAAGCAAAGGTGCGCTCATTGCGTTGAAGTGTTTCCAGGGGTTTGCTTTAGCTACAAACTTAACTATAAGCGGAAGCGTTACAAATGCATGGAAAAACAATCCGAGCAATACCGCAAGCATATACATACCCAAACTGCCAACAAGACTCGTAAGGTTATCCGCCTGATCTGCTACAACTCCGGCAACAATTCCTAAAATACCAAGGGGAGTAAACAGTATAACAAAATGTGTAAGCTTCATCATTACTTCGAATCCGCCGTTGAAGATATCGGTGAACAGAACTTTGTATTTATCATCAACTTTCGTTATAAAATAGCCAACGAGAATCGAGAAGAAAATAATTGCAAGCATATCAGCCGAAGCCAATGCGTCAAATATGTTGGTTGGAATCATTCTCATAATAACTTCGCCGAGGTCACCGCTTGTAGCAGTAAGTTCGGGTACTTCTGTTGTTAAACCGAGGTCGGCACCGATGCCCGGTTTAATAAGGTTTACGAGTATCAGTCCTGTTAGAATAGCAAAGAAACTTGTGCTTATATAGTAAGCAAAAGTCTTTAGTCCTAATCTTCCGAGGTTGTGAGCATCGCCGATGTTAGCAACACCCGAGATAATTGAGGTAAGAATTAATGGAACGATTATCATCCTTAGACCGCGTAAGAATATATCGCCCATCCACTTTACATAACCAACTTCTTCGGGAAAGAACATTCCGTAAAGAACGGCAACAAAAAGGGCAATTAAAATTTGCCAGTGTAATTTGAGTTTAAGCATAGCAACTATTCCGGCTTATTCTATAAAAGATTTTTTAGTATTTCATCGCAAAGTAAGTACCCCTTTTTAGTTAATCTGATCCGTTCCTTTTCGAAAACAATTAAATCTTCATCTTTCAACTTTTGAAAATAAGAATAATTTTTATTTATCCAATCACCGTTAAACTTTTTTTTGTATTCTGCCAAATCAATTCCTTTGCTTCTTAATGCAAGCATTACATACTCATCGTGCATCTGTTCGGCGGTTAAATGTTCCTCGTTTGCTACGGCGTTTCCTTTTTTATTAATTTCACTTATGTATCTTTTCAGGCTTGAAAAATTCCACCAGCGCTTCCCGTTAATAAACGAATGAGAGGAAGTGCCGAGACCGATGTACTCTTTATAACGCCAGTAAGCATTGTTGTGAATACACTCGTAACCCGGTTTTGTGAAGTTTGAAACCTCGTACTGATAAAATCCTTCCGCTTCGAGATAAACAATCGTTGTTTCATAAAGGTCGGCGTCGTAATCAACATCCTGCATATTCACTTTTCCGTCCAACACCATTTTATTCAGAATTGTACCTCTTTCGAGAATTAAGCTGTAAGCCGAGATATGTTTTACCGGAAGAGTTGTTGCCTGTTTTAAATTACTTAACCATTTGCTTTTTGTTTGCCCGGGCAGATTAAAAATAAGATCGATGCTGATGTTTCCGAAGCCGGCATCAACCGCATCGTGAACCGTGTTTATAGCAGTTTGCGAATCGTGAATACGGGTGAGAAATTTCAACTCATCATTATGAAACGATTGAATACCAATGCTCAGGCGATTTATTCCCGCTTGTTTGAATAAAAGAAGTTTGTTTTTATCGACTGTACCCGGATTTGTTTCCAGCGTTATTTCGGCATCTTCCGAAATGTTAAACCGTGATTTCAGATGAGTAATTATTTTAGAAATATAATCCGGTTCCATTAACGATGGTGTGCCGCCGCCGAAAAAAACAGAGATAAACTTCCGGTTGGCGTTATACTTTTCAGAATAGAAGTTTATCTCTGTTTTAAGTGAACTCAGAAATGCTTCAACATTATCATTGGTTATGATTGAATAAAAATCACAATAAATACATTTGTGATCGCAAAAGGGAATGTGGATATATAAAGCTGTCTCTTTCACATTTCCGGATCAACTCTCTTAAAATTTCTTCTGTTATTAGTTTTTATCACATACCTAACGATAATCCCACCGTTAGCGTTTTAATATTTGCGATCTTATAATCGACATTTAAACTTACAACCGGTAAGTTAAGCGAAGCACCGATTGTTAAACCTACTGTGTTTACTCCGTCCATATCGAATGCTACTGCAGCAGACTGAGGACCGACCGGAGTATCGAAATTGTATGTATATGTAACCGACGTTGTAGAAGTTTCGTATGTTAACCCAACGTAAGGTTCGAATGTAATAATCAAGCCCATAGGTTTACTAAGGTATATACCGAACTGTGTTGACTTATTTACAAAAATATTTCCGACATCAAGTCGCTGATAAAAGAAACCTAAACCTATATTAACCGGCAACGGGGTTTTAAACCAGAAACCGGGGTTATGTAAAACACCAATACCCCAAAGAGAAATTTTACCAATGTCTTTAACGTCAACTCCCGGAAAATATCTGAAAGAAAGCTGGGTTCCTGCAACATTACCGACATCCAACTGCAGAGCCGGCTGCGGGAAAATTGACAGCCCGTCTAAAAATCCGTTTACACCCGTTAACGTGGTAATAAAGTTACCGATTGTATCACCCTGAATAACCGTTCCCGGATACTCGACATAAACATTATCGCTTCCGCTGCCGGTTATTGTAGGACCTCCGATTTTAACCAACCATGCGCGGGAAAGTATTTCGCTTTTCAGATTATCGTACTGAGGATCGGATGGCGCGAAACCGGATGCCTGCAGTATTTCATCCGCCTGAACTGCCGTATAACGGAATGCCCCGTCGACCGAAAAAGTACGGTTGGCATCTTTAAGAAACGAACCGACTGCAATAATTCTTAGCTGCAGATGAAATCCTAACAACGAAGCGGAGGGTACACCGCTTACCCAACCCGAGTTCATATTCGAACCGTATGCCGAGATGATGGGTTCAACATAAGCAGAAGCCGCATCGGATGAAAGGTGCGATAATGTTTCTTCGAGTGATTGTGCATTTAAATTAATAACTGCCAATAACAGGATAGAAACGGAAATAACAAATTTTCGTAAAAAGTTTTTCATTTCTTTCTCCTTTTGTTAAGTATAAAAAACAATAAAGTTATTATAAACTCATTCAATACCCATTAACTGTTTAGCGCCGCTTATACTTGCTTCGGTTATTTCCTCACCGCTCATTAATCTTGCCACTTCGTTAATACGTTCTTCTTCGTTCAGCTCTCTTATATTGCTTACTACCCTATCGCCCTTTTCAACTTTTTCAACAGTGTAATGATGATCGGCAACGCCTGCAATTTGCGGAAGATGAGTTATGGCAATTATCTGATGAAAACCGGCAAGCTCTTTTAGAGCGGTTCCAACTTTCTGAGCAATTCTTCCGCTTATTCCGGTATCAATCTCATCAAAAATCAGAAGCGGAAGCTTATCGCTTTTGGCAAGAATTGTTTTAAGCGAAAGCATTATTCTCGAAACCTCGCCGCCCGAAGCAACTTTAGCAAGCGGTTTGGGATCCTCTCCCGGATTGGTGGAAATGTAAAACTCAACTTTGTCTATTCCGTCGTAATTGTATTTTAACTTTCTGCCGGCGACGGTTAGAAACGGTTGACCTTCCGCTTGTACTTCTTCGTTTGAAATACGTACTTCGAAATTCGGTGATGATATGCCCAACGACTGAATTACTTTTTCGATTTCCTTCTTTACCTTTACTGCGGTTTCTTTTCTCTTCTTCGAGAGTTTTAAGGCAACGGTGCCAGCTTCTTTACGAAGCTTTTCCAACCGGCTTTGCAGCTCATTAATTTTTTCGCCGAAGTTTTCCGCCAGTTCGAATTCCCTGCCGATAATTTTTCTGTGTTCTATTACGGCTTTTATCGAGCCGCCGTATTTTTTCTTTAGCATGTTTATTGATGCAAGCCGTTCTCTTTTTGCCTCGACTTCTTCGGGGTTGATATCGATTTTATCTCCGTAACTTCTAACAAACGAAGCAATATCATTTATAAGTGCAAGTACGGTTTCCGTTTCGTTTGCCGGTTCCGAAAAGTTTTTATCTATCGTCTGAAGTTTTTCCAAAGCATTTTTTACTTTTACTATCGAATCGTGCACGGAGTTATCGGATTCGTAAAGAAGGTTATAGATATCGTTTGTCAGTTCGGCAAGCTGTTCCGAGTTTTCAAGAATGTTCAACTCTTCTATTAGTTTATCATCTTCGTTTTCTTCGGGCGAAACAGAATCAATCTCTTTTATCTGAAACCCGTAAATTTCTTTCTTCTCTTTTAATGCTGCTTCTTTATCAATTAACCGGTTCAGTTCTTTCGTGGTATCTGTTAACTGTTTGTAAAGCTCTTTGTAATTATTTATAACTTCGTTGTAATTTCCGAAGTTGTCGAGAAACTCAATGTGTGTTTCGGTTCTTAACAAAGATTGATGCTCATGCTGTCCGTGCAAATCTACAAGAAGATTCCCCAATTCTTTTATAGTGGAAAGAGAAGTCGGCGTATCGTTAACAAAACACCTGTTAGAACCTTTCAATGAAATCTCTCTTCGTACTATAAGCTCCGGTTCAAAATCAATTTCGTTCTCTTCCAATATTTCTTTTACTTTATTATTTCCTTCCACGTCGAATATTCCTTCGACTACAGATTTCTTAGCGCCCTTTCGTACTACTTCGGTCGATGCTCTTTCACCAAGCAATAAGCTCATCGCATCAACTAATATGGATTTGCCGGCGCCTGTTTCTCCGGTAATAATATTCAGTCCTTTACCGAACTCAACAAATATATGATCGATTAAAGCGTAGTCTTTTATTTCAAGTGTTTTAAGCATAAACCGTGTGTTATTTGATGTGATTAAAATAATTTATTTAACCAGCAAATTCAAAAGAAATTAAAACGATTTTATAAGAACCGGAATGCCGAAGAAGTTTGTCCGTCGGGCATATCCGTTTATATTAAATAAATAAAACATGCAGGTAAATATTACTTGATTTGTTCCTGCCATAGAGATAATGAAAATTTATAAAAAGAAAGTAATTTTTTGATTGTCTCATTTTAAACGAATTGCGGGATAAACGGCTAAAAGCAGAATCTCAACTGTACGTAATTGAATCATCCGGCTTCGAAATTATTCTGAAAAATGGCTGCCTTGGTATAAAATTTGAGTTTATGACTTTTTTATCGCCAATAATGGCAAGGATAGAATGGGCCAGCAGCAACTCTTATTAATAGTACTCGGAATCATCATTGCAGCAATTGCAGTTGCAGTGGGGTTAACCCTATTCAGTGTTAACAGCATTAAAGCGAACAGAGATGCCGTTACCATCGACTGCGTTACGCTTGCAACATTAGCACAGGAATATTACAAAAAGCCGAAATCTTTTGGAGGCGGCGGAAGATCGTTTTCCGGCTGGCAGATACCTATCAACTTAACCTCGACGGCTGACGGCACATTCCAGGCAACCGTTAGTCCTGCCGAAGTTTTAATTGTAGGAACCGGTGTTGAAAAGGAATTGAACGGAGACGAGATAAAAATTCAGGTAAGAGTGTATGCCGATTCGTATACTATCCTTTCGGGTGATGGCGATGGAGGCAGCGGCGGAGGCGGTGAGGGTGAAGGGGGCGGTGGCGACGGAGACGGAGATGATGATGGCGGCGGCGGTAATGGAGACGATGACGATGATGATTAATAGTTGTCTGCTTGGCTTCCGCTAATTTTGTTTTTTATGAGAGGGAAAGTTTCTTCCCGATTAAAAAAACTCCGCAGATTGTTTTCGCATCCACAATTTCACCGGCTATTATTTTTTCTTCGATTTCATCAAGCCCGAACAAGTGCATTTGCATTCCTTCCTCACCTTCTTCCCTGTTATGATTTCCTTCAACCAAATTTTGTGCAGCATAAATATGAAGCACTTCGGTGCAATATCCCGGTGCCGTATAAATTTCGCCGAGTTTTGTAACATTACCGGAACGGTAACCGGTCTCTTCTTCAAGTTCTCTAACGGCGCAAACATACGGGTCTTCGCCCTTATCTAATTTACCGGCGGGCAGTTCCAGCAGTTCCTTTTGAAAAGGATATCTGAATTGAGTTACCATCACAATTTTTCCATCGTTAGTAACAGGCACAATAACCGCACCGCCCGGATGCACGGCAACTTCGCGAATGGAGTTGTTACCGCTGTTGTATTCAATCTCGTCAACTTTAAGGTCGAATACTTTTCCTTTATAAAGAATGTTGCTTTTGAGGAGTTTGAAGTTCATCGGACAAATCTTTCCCGGAGGGATAGTTTCTTAATTTGTGTAATAAGATAAAACTCTTTTCTTTTTAATAATCATACCCTGTAATCCGGCTCGTAATAAGGAACCAACTCGCTGCCTAAAAACTTAAGCAGTGCCGCTATTACTCCCAAATCATCAAGATAACCGAAAAGCGGTGCAAAATCCGGGATTGTATCGATGGGTGAAATAAAATAGATTAGTGCGGCAATGATAATTGCTTTTCTGTACCAGCCGACCTGCGGGTCTTTCATATAATTGTATAATGCTTTTATATCTTTTGCGAATGAAATTTTCTTGCCGCTTTTTTCCAATTTGTGCCAAAGATTTTCCTCAACATATTCTACTTTCGGCTCGTACTCCTTTTTTATCTCTTCTTCGGTTTTGTTCGCCAAGTCGAGTTCGTTCAATTCATCGAACTCATCGAATATTTTTTCGTTCTCTATATTTTTAATTTCGTCGTTCATTGTGTATCTCCTTTTTAATTCGTTCCCCGTAAAAATTAAAGGTATAAGTAAAGAACCGGTTCAAAAATAGCAGAAGCCGAAACCAAAGGCAATTTAATGTTTTGTACCTTAATATGTAATTCAAACTCATCATTAGAATAGCTAACTTTGAAAACAAAAAATAATTCTGTTAGTATGAGTGAAAAGCAAAAAATATTGTTACCGGGCGGAACCGGACAGTTTAATCATCTTATTAAATATGCCGGCTTAAATGAGAAGCAGGTTCTTATTATAGGCGCTAACAGCGAAGCTTTAGCCAGAATGTTTTTGAACAAAAAAGCTTCCGCCGTTAAAATAATAGTTGATGATTACGATTCGCTGCTAAATTCAAGGTTGATACTTAAAAAAGATGATATACCGGTAAGATTGATGGAATACGATAACACCGATTTCAACAAGGGTTCATTCGATATCGTTTACTCGCAGGCAGGTATTTCAACTCCGGTAAGGAATAAAGTAATTAAAGAGATAAAGAGAATAGTAAAGCCGGATGGAGTTATATCAATTGGTGAAATTGTAAGTTTAAAACATCCCGTTCCGCAATTCGTTACCGACGTTTGGGAGTTAAACGGTATCGATGCATTAAATATGGACGACCTGAAGGAATTTTATACCTCGAAAAATTTGGAAGTGCTCGATATGAGAAATCTTTCCGGCACATTGAGTGAGTTTTATAAACAAATAAAAGAACTTGTAAGTAAAAAAGGCGGAGATATTCCGGTTGGCGAGGAATCATACTACAAAAAATTGATAAAAAGAATTGTGCACGAAGCGAATGCATATCTTAAACTTGGCGGCGATAAGTATATGGGTTTTGTTTCTATAATTATGAGGAATAAAAGTTGAAAAAAGGCGATACAATAGAGTTGAGAATTACCGGTTACGCTTTTGAAGGCAAGGGCGTGGCAAAAATCAATAAGAGTTTAATTAAACCCAACCCGGATTTAACCGAAGCTGAGAGACGAAAAGAAAACTACGTTGTGTTTGTCGAAGGTGCGTACCCGGGTGATGTTGTTGTTGCACAGTTAAGAAAAATAAAGGGTTCTTTTGCGGAAGCTAAAGCGATTGAAATAGTAAAGAAGTCGGTCTTCCGAACCGAGCCGCGCTGTAAACACTTTGGTGTGTGCGGCGGATGTAAGCAGCAGGATTTAAGGTACGAGAAACAGCTTTATTTCAAACAACAGCAGGTTAAAGAAGTATTCAAACACATTGGCAATCTTACCGAATATAAATTTGAAGACATTATCCCATCGGAACGTTTATACTTTTACAGAAATAAGATGGAATTTTCCTTTGCTGTAAAAAGATGGCTCACACCGGAAGAGATAGGAACAGATGAAGTAATCGACCGGAGCTTTGCTCTCGGATTTCATATTCCACGAATTTACGATAAGGTTTTGGATATTGAAGAATGTTATTTACAGTCAGATGTCACATCTGATATTGTTAATTTTACCAGGGATTTTTTCAAATCGAAAAACACACCTGTTTATTCAACGGAAACACATACCGGGTTTTTAAGACATCTTGTTATAAGAGTTTCGCATCATTCAAAGGATTTAATGGTTAATCTTGTTACCAGTAAAGAAGATGATGTTTTGATGAATGAATACAAGGAAAAATTGCTTGAAAAAATTCCCGAAGTCACTACAGTGATTAACAACATCAATCAGAAAAAAGCATCGATTGCTGTTGGTGATTATGAAAAAGTTCTGCACGGACCTGGTTACATAAGCGATAAAATCGGTAAATATAAATTTAGAATCAGTGCAAACTCATTTTTTCAGACGAACACTCTGCAGGCGGAAAAACTTTACGGCACTGCACTCGGATTTGCAAATCTTTCCGGCGATGAAGTTGTTTACGACCTTTACTCGGGTGCCGGAACAATTTCAATTTTTGTTTCGGAATATGCTAAAAAAATATACGCATTTGAAAACGTAATATCGGCATTAGAAGACGCGGAGCAGAATGCAAAGATGAATAATATAAACAACGTTGAGTTTATCGGTGCTGATTTATACAAAACATTCATTCCGGTTGTTGAGGAAAAACAACTGCCCAAACCGGATGTGGTTATAATCGATCCGCCGAGAAGCGGTATGCACAAAAATACAGTTAAGGATGTTGTTGCGCTTAACCCGGGCAGAATTGTTTACGTAAGCTGTAATCCAACAACGCAGGCACGTGATGTTGCGATGTTTGTTAGCAAAGGATATAAACTAATTAAAATGCGACCGGTAGATATGTTCCCGCATACTTATCATATAGAAAATGTGGCGTTGCTGGAAAAGATTTGATAACAGGACTTACTCAACTCTGTTACGTATTCTAATATTCTCCTTCGTTATAACTGAGAAAGAGTTTTCAATCTTAGATGAGTGATTTATTATAAAATCTCTTATGAGTATTTGTTTTTCTTTTATTGAGCAGCCATGGAGTCTGATTAAGATCACACCTGAGTTGACTAATTTTCTTCTGAAAACTAATTCTCCGAAATCTTTGTCGGAAGTAATTAGTATTGCTGTATTATCGTTGGCAAGTTTAAGAACTTTATCATCGTCTATCCCCGGACTTGTTTCAGGAATATAGATGACATCGTAACCTTCCCCGCGAAGAGCATCCACTATCTGCCGATCTATATTTTCGTCTGCTAAAAATTTCAATTTGAAATTTTATTGGTTGGATATACAACATCTGCCTTTAACGCTTTGGCGGCAAATGATAAAGCTGCTTGAATTGCTTCTTTGGTTAATTCGGGATGTTCATCCAACAATTGTTCAATTGTTTCACCAGCCGACAATTTTTCTAATATCATCTCCACAGTAATTCTTGTTCCCGCAATTACCGGTTTTCCCATCATAACATTAGGGTCGGATTTTATATATACTTTTGTCATTTTCTGTTTTTGGTTTTTATTAGTGATAAAATTTAATAAAATAAATTTCTATTATCATTATAATCTTTTATTATTTAAAATCAACACAAACTCGCCCTTAAGATTTTCCTCTTCCGCAATTTTCAACACTTCATCTGCTGTTCCCCTGTAAAACCTTTCATTTTCCATCGTTAATTGATAAGCCAGCACAACCGGTATGTTCTTACCGAAGATTTTCACAACATCTGCCAAAAGGGTTTTAAGCCGGTACGGTGTATCCATTAAAACAATTACTTCTTTAATCTGTTTTAGCTTTAGCAGCTCTTTTCTTCTTAAATCTTTTTTGGGCGAAAGCCATCCGGCAAAATAGAAGGTTTCGAAATCGAAATTGGAACCGGTTAAAGCGGGCAGCAGAGAATTTGCGCCCGGAACCGGAACAATATGAATATTACGGGCAATACACATTTCAACCAGCAAGTGTCCGGGATCTGAAAAAAGTGGTGTTCCACAATCCGAAATTAAAGCTGCGGTTTCACCCTTTTCTATTCTCGTTATTATTTCATCTACCACATCTTTTTCCGTATGCTCGTTCAGTGCAATTAAATCTTTGGTGATGCTGAAGTAAGAGAGCAAACGCCGGGCTTCCCTGTACTCTTCGCAGATTATAAAATCAGCGGACCGCATGATGTTTAAACCGCGAAGAGTTATATCGTCGTAGTTGCCGATTGGTGTTGAAACAAGATATAGTTTATTGCTCATCGGTTTGAATTCGCTTTTCGAAAAGAATGAATTATTTAAAATAAAATTACCATCTGATAACAAATGTAATTAATTTTGTATACTATTTACGAGGCAATATGAATTTAGTCGATTTCTCTTTTATGTTCAAATTTACTATTATCAATTTGCATTACCGCAATGTCAATTCGTCATATCTAATCAATCCATTATTATTAAAGCAAAAAAGCAGAGAGAATTATAATGAAATTTAAAACATTTTTACTGGCATTAACTCTATCCACTTTAACAATGTTTGCGCAGGATTCGCTTCAAACCTTCCTTGCCGTTGAAGGAACAGGTGTTGCAGAGTTTGCCCGGCTGTACCCGGAGTACGACGGCAGAGGAACTATCATCTTTATTTTCGATACGGGTGTGGATATGGGCATCGACGGTCTGACCAAAACTTCCACGGGCGAAGTTAAAGTAATTGATGCACAGGATTTTACAGGCGAAGGTGATGTGCAGCTTTACGAAGCGGACATCGAAGAGGAGGACGACCGCGGCATGTTTGTAAATGAAGATATGGATTATTCCGTATTCGGTGCGGGCGAGTTAACATATCAATCGGTTGATGATGAGTATTACATAGGAGTATTCGAGGAAGAACGTTTGAAAAACTCCGCTCCTGCTGTTCACGACCTAAACGGTAACGGCTCCAATGATGATAAATATTACATTGTTGTGTTCGAAACCTTGGCTGACAGTGAACGTTTCTGGGTTGCTTACTTCGATACCGATGGCGACGGCGATTTATCGGATGAATTTCCTTTAAGAGATTACAAGGTCAGTCAGCAGTCTTTTCAAATTAAAAATAATTCCGGCTTGCCTGTGCTTACTTTCGCACTGAACATTTTCCCCAATGAGAAAAAAGTATCACTCCATTTCGATGACGGTTCGCACGGAACACACGTTGCCGGTATTACTTCCGGCTACAGGATTGGCGGACAGGATTTAAACGGTGTTGCTCCCGGCGCTTATGTTATTAGCTGCAAACTCGGCAACAACCTTTTTGCCGGAGGTGCAACAGTTACCGAAAGTATGAAGAAAGTATTCCTTTATGCGGATAAAATATCGAAAGAAAGAGAAGAACCGTGTATTGTTAATATGAGTTTCGGTATCGGTTCCGAGATTGAGGGACGTGCCGATATGGAACTGTTTCTGAATAAATTATTGAAAGATAATCCTTATCTGTATGTGTGTGTTAGTAACGGGAATGAAGGTCCGGGCATTTCTACGGCGGGACTTCCGGCAGCAAGCGAATATGTCCTTTCGAGCGGTGCCGCTTTAATGAAAGAGGTGGGAAGAGACTTGTTCGGCTCATCGTTGGATAAAGATATCATTCTCTATTTCAGTTCAAGAGGCGGCGAGGTAAGTAAACCCGATATTGTTTCGCCGGGTGCAAGTACTTCAACGGTTCCTAACTGGACGGGGCACGACAGGTTCTGGGGAACAAGCATGGCATCGCCCTATTCCGCCGGTGTCGTATCGCTTTTGTTGAGTGCCGTAAAAGCGGAATTCCCCGATGTTAAAGTTCCTGCTTTACTTTTGTTCAAAGCAATTGAGCAGAGCGGGACTAAAATGGATGGATATACTCCTGTTGATCAGGGAGGAGGAATGATAAATGTTGTTGAAGCTTACAAGCTTTTGAAGAAATACATTCAGGACGGAGAGATAGAAAAGTTTGAAACGTATTCCGTTACTTCAACCGCGCCTAATATGCCGGGACAAAGGTCGAGGAACCTTTACTTAAGAGACGGGTCGTTTTTAACCGGAGATGAAACTTTCGGGTTCAGGATTAAAAGGAATAATTTTCAGAACACAAACAAGTTTTACAGAACGTATAAGATTAAAAGCGACAGCGACTGGCTGATGCCAATCGAAAGGAAAACCTATCTGCGTAACGACCAGGGAACAACAATTACTGTCCGTTTCGACAAATCGAAAATGACAGAGCCCGGGCTTTACAGCGGCAGGATTACAGCTTACAGAAACGACCGCAGTAACTTTCCCGAGTTTGAAATGCTTGCCACAGTTGTAATTCCTTATAAGTTCAGTTCATCAAACAATTATGAAATGAGCTGGAATGATAAAACCATCGGCGCAGGAATGATTGACAGATATTTTATCGAGCTGCCGAACGGACAAACATCGATGAAAGTTACGCTGACCAGGGATTCAAAAAAGTATTCGA
>JAJRSV010000404.1 GCA_024278655.1 Bacteroidota bacterium
AATAAAATCAAGCTTTTGTTCAATTAACAAACTCAGTAATTCAAATGCATAAATAGTTTTTTCTATAATTGTTGGATCAACCGGTGAATTTTCTTCCCTTATTTTTTTAATCCATTCTTTTTTGAAGCAGATTCTTTCAAGCATAATTCCCTCAATGACACTTTTCATCAAAAAGTGACATTAGCGTATTTGGCAATATATTCTTCTATTTTTCGCTCGTTTTTACGCCTTTTTGCATAATCTATCAAGTAACTTAAGTTGATCCGATAGTCGTTCAAAATGTTTTTTATAACTTTTTCGTACTCAGTAAAATCAACAATATTCAATTTCTCACACTCGAATAAAAAATCCACAAGAATTTTTTCTATGACGGCTATATGATTTTTAGATTTACTTCTCGAGATATCAACTCTTAGAATAATCGAATGATCTCTTAGAATAACATTTTTCTCAAGTTCATTCTTCGTAGGATTCAGAAATACATTTTGATTTTTCCTTAAGAGAAAATCCCTTACATAGGGCAATGCAACACGCTCTGTATAAATAAAGATGTAAAAGATATTTTGCAGATGATGAAAAAAAGGAGCAATCATTTTTGTGCTCCACAGCGAAAAATCAAGAAGGGGAAATTTATTCTTTATACTTCTAATTAAATCTTTGTATTCACTTTCATCAATTAATAACTGATTTGGAAGCGATGAATAAAATCCACGACCTGCTGAAAAAATGAAATTATTTTTTTTCAACTTACTCAAAGCTTTCTTTATCGTTTCATCTGAATAACTGTAACCTGAGTCATTCACAAAATCTCTGAGTTGCTTCAACGAAAAATATTTCTTTGATGTGCAATATTTTTTAATTACTTCAACAGCGTTTAATTTGCTCATAAGTTATATATACCTTAAATTTCCTGTAAACTTAAATAATTGTTCAAATTTAAACAATAAATGACAGAAATAATTTATTTAATAAAACTTCCGGTCATATTTTATTTTCATGCTTAATTTCCTTCTTTTTCAATATTTTTAGATGCACAATATCCAAAATTATACAGGTTATAAATGAGCTTTAACTGGCAAAAGGCAAAAGAATATCAGGACATCATTTACGAAAAGATGGATGGAATTGCTAAAATCACTATCAACCGACCTGAGGTGAGAAACGCATTCCGTCCCGAAACTGTAATGGAAATGTACGATGCATTTGTTGATGCGCGTGAAGACCAGAGCATTGGTGTAATACTGCTTACGGGTTACGGTCCGGCAAAAGACGGCAAGTATGCATTCTGCTCGGGCGGCGATCAACGCATCCGAGGCGATAAAGGATACGTTGGCAAAGACGGCGTACCACGTTTAAACGTTTTAGACCTTCAAAAACTAATCAGAAGTATTCCTAAAGTTGTAATAGCGCTTGTAGCTGGTTACGCTATTGGCGGCGGACACGTGCTGCATGTTGTATGTGACCTTACTATTGCCGCTGACAATGCAATCTTCGGACAAACCGGACCAAAAGTAGGAAGCTTCGATGCGGGTTTCGGATCGAGTTATTTAGCAAGGATAGTCGGACAGAAAAAAGCAAGAGAAATCTGGTATCTCTGCCGTCAATACAACGCCGAAGAAGCGGAAAAGATGGGTCTGGTAAACAAAGTCGTTCCCGTCGATCAGCTTGAAAAAGAAGGAGTGGAATGGGCGCAGGAAATACTCCAGCACAGTCCTATGGCAATCCGGGTTCTCAAATCGGCTTTTAATGCCGAGCTTGACGGACAGGCAGGAATTCAGGAACTTGCCGGCAACGCAACTCTTCTTTACTACATGAGCGAAGAAGCACAGGAAGGCAAAAAAGCTTATCTCGAAAAACGAAAACCGGATTTCAAAAAATTCCCAAAACTTCCCTGATTACAAAATGAATTCATCGGCAGCAGAAAAACCAAAGAAGTTTGAAATCTGGATAATTGCAAGCAGACCGAAAACATTGTTAGCGGCTGTAGTGCCTGTAATGGTCGGTTCCGCATTGGCTGTTTCGCAGGAGATTTTCGAACCGCTTTATTCCTTAATTGCATTGCTTTGCTCGGTGTTAATTCAGGTCGGTACAAACTTTACCAACGATTTGTACGATTTTATGAAGGGCGCCGACAACAAGGAGCGTAAAGGTCCGCTGCGTGTGCTTGCGTCCGGAATGGTATCTCCAAACGAAATGAAATTAGCAATTGCACTTGTATTCGGTTTGGCTTTTCTGCTCGGGTTGTATCTGGTTTATACCGACGGAGTTGTAATCCTGATTATCGGTCTGCTTTCAATAGGCGCCGGTATTGCTTACACAGCGGGACCGTATCCGCTTGCATACAACGGCTGGGGCGATGTTTTTGTTTTTCTTTTCTTCGGCATTGTCGGAACCGCAGGAACTTACTATCTTCACTCACACGAGTTTACTACTTTGTCTTTGCTTGTCGCCGTTCCTGTTGGTGCGCTTATAACCAACATACTTGTTGTTAACAACTACAGAGACATCGAAGAGGATAAAGCCGCAAAAAAATACACGCTTGCGGTAAAGTTCGGCAAAAATTTTACGCGGTATCAATTCATAAATTCTATTGTAATTTCTTATCTTATTCTTGCGGTAATTTTCATCCGATATGATTTCAGCTATTGGGTATTTCTTCCTTTTTTAACGTTGCCTTTGGCTGTTAAATTAATTAAAATGCTATATCGATTTAAAGGTGAACAGTTGAACAAAACACTCGAGCTTTCTGCTAAATACGCTGCTTTGTTCGGCTTATTATTTTCAGCCGGCATGATTTTATGAAAGAACTGAAACTTACATACTCTCCTTATTCTCTAAAGCTCAAAAAACCGTTTGCTACTTCGAAGGGCATAATAGAGGAACGAAAAGGTTTTATCATCGAAGTTTCGGACACGGACGGAACCAAAGGGATTGGAGATGCCGCACCGCTGCAGGATTTTGGTTCTGAAAGTTATGAACAGGTTGAATCGCTGCTGCCGGATATCAAGCTTCAATTAAAGCTGATGGAAACGGATATTCACCAAAGCATTTTCGATTGCCTGAAAGACTTCAGCGACTATCCCGCACTGCGGCATGGATTGGAACAGGCAGTGTTGAATTTTATATGCAATAAGCAGAATATCAAAATTGATAGATTATTATATTTAAAACTGAGAAGACAAATCGAAGTAAATGCCGTAATCGGATTTCATTCACCTGAGGAATCAGCAGCATCGGCAAAAAGTTTTGTTGATGAAGGATTCAGAACTCTTAAAATAAAAACAGGCAGGGATAATTTTGAAGAAGATGAAGAAGATGAAGAAACAGTAAAACGAATTCGTGAAGCGGTTGGGGAAAAAATAAAATTAAGAGTTGATGTGAACGGCAAGTGGAATCCGGATGAAGCAAAAGAAAATTTAACGAAACTCGAAAAGTATAACATCGAATATGCGGAGGAACCTGTTAGCGGATTCGATAATATAATTGAGTTGAGCAAAACTGTTCAGGTTCCGGTTGCACCCGATGAGTCACTTCGTTCAATTAAAGATGCGGTAAAGTTTATAAAGAGTAAATCGGTAAAATATTTAATTCTTAAACCGATGATGATTGGCGGACTGCTGCCTGCGCTCGAAGTAATTGACCTTGCGTTGTCAAACAACATTATTCCTGTAGTAACAACATCATTCGAGTCTGGCATAGGAAGAGTGAATGCGGTAATTGCTGCTGCTTCTGTTCCGGTTGAAGTTGCACACGGTTTAGGAACACCGGACTTTTTCAAAGAAGATTTAATCGATAACCCATACCCTATCAATCAAGGACAAATAAAAATATAGTATAGTTATGCTTTCCATAAATTCATTTCTATTACGTACACAAAACCCCGGTTTATCCGCTGTTAAAAGTTCAACGGTTAATTTGAATTATGCGGAGTTAAAAAGTGAAGTCGGCAGAACTGCATACGAACTTAAAAAATCGGGCATTGAAGAAAACGATAATGTAGCGATAATAAGCAGCAATAGCTTTAATTATTTTGTAAGCGTTTTGGCTCTCTGGCAGATTGGTGCAGTGCCGGTTCCTATAAGCACACGCTACACACAAAGCGAAGTGAACGAACTACTGCAAACTGCCGGTTGTAAAGCCTCGCTCGTTGCCGATGATATTTCTTTCGACAACCTTGATGCGGAAGTACTTTCGCTGAACCGGAAAGCAAAAGGTAAAGATGAGCTTCTGTCCGATGAAGAAGTTAATCCGCAGAATACTGCCGTGATTATTTTTACTTCCGGCACAAGCGGAAAAGCCAAAGGTGTTGAGCTGTCGTTTAACAGCTTGCTGCAAAGTGCAAAAATCGGCAACCAACTTTTAAATCATACCAAAGAGGATAGCTGGCTTGCAAGTCTTCCGTTTTATCACATCGGAGGATTTTCAATTATTACACGAAGCCTGCTCTTCAGAAGTTCACTAATTATTCCCGATTCGATTAAAACCGAAGGAATAGCAAAAGCACTAAACGATTTCCAACCGACATTGGCTTCATTCGTGCCAACACAATTAAAACGGTTGATTGAAAACGAAGTTACACCGAACGAAGAATTAAGAATGGTTCTGTTAGGTGGTGGACACGTGGATAACAAACTTTTTTCTTCGGCTATGTACGACGGCTGGAACATTGTTAAAGTTTACGGCGCCACCGAAACAGCTTCGTTTGTTACCGCACTTACGATTGATGATTGGATGGAAAAACCGAAATCGGCAGGCAAAGCTATTGCACCGAACATCGTGCGGGTAGTAAGCGAAAGCAGGTTCCAGCTTAATCCCGGAGATATTGGCGAGATTGCCGTTTACTCGCCTGCGCTTATGAAAGGTTATTACAAGAACGAAGAAGAAACAAGCAAGCGGATTGAAGAAGGTGTTTATTATTCCGGTGATATCG
>JAJRSV010000405.1 GCA_024278655.1 Bacteroidota bacterium
ACATCTGTCCAAAATAAATTTCTCTGAAATACCGGCAGAGTAAAAATTAAAATGGATTACAGGTGTTTATATTCGTTTCAGTTGTAAGAGGAACAGGAGGTTGAATTGCAGTTTTTGTAAAAATGTTTAATTCTGCTATTAAAGGATGAATAGTTACTCAACAAAAAAAATATCTTGGACAGTAATGCTTCAAGATTACATTCACAGCAAACCTTTCGACAATTAACACAAGCTTTACCCTTCCTTAATAATTTCTTGACGTTGGAAATCTAACTTGGCTACTGAAAATGAGAGCAAAATTAATTTACATCATTCAGGAGTGCGAGATGAAAAATGTTACTTTACTCCGGGTATCCAGGCGTAGGAGCAATTGGATATCAGGATTATTTTTAATCTTCCTGTTTCTGTTTCTTCTTTCAACGGGCGAAGTTCTTTCTCAGACAACAGGTTCAATCCGGGGAAAAATAGTCGATTCAGAAACCGGAGAGGAATTAATAGGGGTTAATGTAATGCTCGAAGGCACTTCGATAGGAGCGGCAAGCGATATCGAAGGTAATTTCAGAATCCGCAATATACCTGCCGGCAGCTACACACTTATTGCTTCGATGATAGGATATGCAAAACTTATTGTTAGCGATGTTGAACTCAGACCCGGTTCGTTAATCGAGATGAATATAAATCTCGTTTCGGAAGCATACGAAACCGAAGAGGTGGTTATTACAGCCAGAATGCTTCTCGATAACGAAGTATCGCTTCTTAAAAACAGGCAAAAATCAATTTCGCTGAGCGATGCGATGAGTTCGCTGCAAATGTCGCGCTCCGGCTCCTCGAACCTCGGCGATGCAATGAGTAAAATTGTCGGAACTTCGGTTGTTGACGGTAAGTATGTTTACGTTAGAGGTTTGGGTGAAAGATACAGCACCACAATGCTGAACGGAACGGAGCTGCCGAGTTCGGATCCGAACAGAAAATCTTTCCAGCTCGATTTAATACCGACGCAATTGCTCGACAACGTTGTAACAATAAAATCGTTTACGCCCGATAAACCGGGTAACTTCAGCGGCGGAATTATAGATATCGGCACAAAATCTTTCCCCGATAAATTCACATTTTCGCTTTCCGGAGAAACATCTTACAACTCGCAGGTAAACCTTAATAACAACTTTCTTACTTACCGGGGCAGCTCAACCGACTGGTTGGGCATAGATGACGGTACGAGAAGTATTCCCGATGTTTTAAGCAACCCGGATATAGTATTACCCAGTAAACAAGCCGCAAGATTCGATGACGATAAAGCCCGCCTGATTAATGATGCTTCCAAATCATTTAATTCGGTGATGGATGTTTATCCTTCATCGGTACCGGTTAATTCTAACTTCGCCATTACTATAGGTAACAACATTCCAACCGGCGATAATTCATCGTTCGGCTTTCTCGGCAGTTTTACTTATAAAAGAGAGTTCACATCTTACGAAAACGGAACCGTAGGCAGATACACTTTAGCCGATGTAAACTCGAATGAATTAAATCCGCAGCTTTTGCTGAACGACAGCAAGGGGGAAGCGGAAGCCGGTTGGGGAGGGCTTCTGACTTTTGCTTATAAATTTAATCCCGGACAGATTTTAAGCGGTAACGTCTTTTATTCTAAGAGCGGTATTTCCACTGCAAGAAAAATGGCAGGCAAATGGCCGCAGGAACTTGGAATGGGCGAAGGGAGTCCCGATTATTTTAACAGGGTTCTTAACTGGACCGAGAGGAATATCACATCTTACCAGCTTCGCGGTCAGCATTTTCTTTCGGGAATTTTTAAGATGACCGCCGACTGGTCGGCTTCGTTATCGAGAACGCAGCAGGATGAACCGGATTTCCGCTTAATAACATCATACGTAAAATACAGAACGCAGGATACTACTTACACTATCCGGGGTTCGAACTTCGACGACCCTTCGAGATACTACAGGAAATTGGTGGATAACAACAAATCATTTAACCTGAATTTTTCGATACCTTTTTCGCAATGGGCAGGATACAACGGGAAAGTTAAATTCGGCGGTTTCTATCAGGCATCGGACAGGGTTTTTAACGAAAGAATATTTTCTTACATCCCCGATAATACAAAGTTCAACGAAGTTAACGGTGACCTCGCTTCCCTCTTTTCAAACGAAAACAACGGGATAACCGATACCACTCATCTTTCGAACGGAAAAACAAAATACGATTTTGGAAACACTGTTTACGACCGCTCATTCCCCAGGAACAATTATACAGGCAATCAGAAAATATACGCCGGTTATATGATGATTGAGTTACCGCTGTTCAAAAGCTTCCGGTTCGTAGGAGGAGTTAGATACGAAACAACCGGGATTAACGTTGTAAGCAACGATGCAACCATAGCTCCGGGAAGTATAGATGAACAGGATTGGCTCCCTTCGTTCAACCTTATCTACTCATTAAAAGAAAATATGAATTTAAGATTTGCCGGCACTCAAACATTAGCCCGACCGACTTTCAGGGAGATCGCACCTTATTCGAATAAAGAGTTTGTTAACGATGTTGAGTACAGAGGCAATCCCGACTTACAGAGAACACTGATACAAAACCTTGATGTAAGATGGGAATGGTTTATGCGACCCGGAGAAATAGTTGCTTTAAGCATATTCTATAAAAAGATGAAAGACCCGATAGAGATTGCATTTGCCGAAGGTTCAACAAGATCGAACCCGATTGTTATTCCTGTAAACGTAAACAGTGCGGTACTGTTAGGAGCCGAAATAGAAATGAGAATAGGTCTGGATTACCTGTCGAAACATCTATCCAACTTTAATCTCGGGTTCAACCTTTCGTTAGTGCACTCGAGCGTGGATCTTGCCGCCAGTGAGCTTGCACAAAGACAAACCATCGATCCTACGGTGAGCACAACAAGGCAGCTTCAGGGTCAGTCGCCTTATACATTAAACATCGACTTTGCTTACACAAACCAAACTACCGGAACCATAGCCGGCTTATACTTTAACAATTCAGGAGAGCGGTTATCGAAAGTATCGGCAAACGTTACTCCCGATGTTTTCGAACAACCCGTTTCGATGTTGAACTTTACTCTAAGTCAAAAGATTATCAACTCGTTCTTTCTGAAAATCGGCATTAAAAATATTCTGAACTCGGAATTCAAAGAAGTTTACAGATACAAGGATCGGGATTACATCTATCAATCGTACAAAACAGGAGTTAAATATTCAATCGGAATAAACTACAAGCTATAATTACTAATCAACTAACACTTAATCCTTAAAGGAGGATAACATCTAATGAAAAAACTCATTCTACTATTTGCCGCATTATCATTCTTCGGATTGACAAATGCTCAGGTTGTTATAACCGACGACATAACAACCGATCAAACATGGACTTCGGATAACGAATACTTACTGGACGGTTTGATTTTCGTTGATTCGCTGGCTACTCTAACAATTCAGCCGGGAACCGTAATAACAGCGAAAGAACAATCGAGTATAACCACCGGAGACGGTGCAAGTGCACTTGTTGTAAGAAGAGGCGGTAAACTTATTGCAGACGGAACCGCAGACCAGCCGATTATTTTTACAAGCGAACTTGACGACCTTTCGATACCCGATGACTTAATTAGTACCGACCGCGGGTTATGGGGCGGAATTATTCTGTTGGGAAGTGCAACTACAAATCAGCCGACAACCGAAAACCAGATAGAAGGTATTCCTATTACAGAAAATGCTCGCTACGGCGGAACAAACGATAACGATAATTCGGGAACTCTTCGTTACGTGTCAATTCGTCACGGAGGTTTTTCGATAAGCGGTATTCCCGGAGATGAAATAAACGGGTTAACTTTCGGTGCTGTTGGCAACCAGACAATTATCGAGCATATCGAAGTTTACGCTAATCTTGATGACGGTTATGAATGGTTCGGAGGAACTGTTAATACAAAATGGCTGGTAGCAGCTTTTTGTGCCGATGACGATTTCGATTGGGACCAGGGATTCAGAGGGAAAGGTCAGTTCTGGTTCGGTATAAAAGCTACGGATGAAGCGGGACGCGGAGGGGAGCACGACGGAGGCGATGATTGTGAAACCTGTCTTCCCTACTCTCTCGCAACTGTTTCGAATGCCACTTACATCGGCGCAGGCAAAAACACTTCGCCTTTACCCGGTGGAGACGGTAACGATAAAGCTCTTTACTTCCGCGACAATTCGGGTGGGTTTTATTACAACAGCATTTTCACCGACTTCAGTCAGACCGGGATTAAGATTGAAGACCTTGCTTCGGGCGAAGACAGCCGCTCGCGCCTGGAAAACGGCGACCTTAAACTGGAAAATAATTTCTGGTGGGATTTCGGCGACGGAAATGTTTTGGACAGTATTGCCAAACAGGATTTCGTGGCAAGCTATCTTGCAGGAACAGGCAATAATTTTGTTCAGGACCCGATGCTGAATAACATCGACAGGGATGCAACCCAACTGTTGGACCCGCGACCCGATGCAAGCGGTCCTGCCGCAAACGGTGCAATAGTTCCTGACGACCCTTTCTTTACTCAGGTTAATTATTACGGCGCTTTCAATCCGAACGGTGGATTATGGACACAGGGATGGACGGCATTATCGAATGAGAATATTACCGAAGTGAACAATTCCGGATCGAACGTTGAGCCGGTAAGTTACTCTCTAAGCCAAAACTATCCGAACCCGTTCAATCCTTCTACCACAATTCATTTTTCAAT
This sequence comes from Bacteroidota bacterium, assembly GCA_024278655.1. GTDB lineage: Bacteria > Bacteroidota > Ignavibacteria > Ignavibacteriales > Ignavibacteriaceae > BMS3ABIN03. Next base: position 4,751 of record JAJRSV010000405.1, read on the forward strand.
TCGAAAAGATTCTCACGTAAAACTAAGCGTAATGAATATACTTGGTCAGGAAGTAGCTGTGCTAATAGATGAATTTAAAAACGCCGGTGACTATAACATAACATTCGATGCAAGTAATCTTGCAAGCGGAATTTATATATACACAATTAAAGCCGGTTCATTTGTTTCATCGAAAAAGATGAGTCTGCTCAAATAAAAACTTGTCATACTTTCACTCATTCTTCTCGCTCTCTCCTACAGTAAGGGACGTCGATCAAACCGGCGTCCTTTCTATATATAATTTGTAGGGCGAACAGAATGTTCGCCCCTATACATATGCACTTATAACCGCCTTTACTTGTGTGTGTTTGTTTCATCAGACAAATTTTTTAGTCTCGGTAGAGACGACCTATTTGTAGCACGGC
>JAJRSV010000406.1 GCA_024278655.1 Bacteroidota bacterium
ACCTGAAAAACAATTCGCCGCCGTTAATTCCTAACTCGGGATTGTTATAAGTAACCGACCCTATACCTGCCGAATCGGTATCGCCATGAACGAACAATTTCATCTGCTTATAGTTGAATACATCGAGAGGTCTGAAAAGATATTTGATTACCTGTCTCGATTCTCCGTCCGGCAGATTAGTAAGAATTAAATTCAGCGACTGTTCGTTTTTAAATATTTCTTCGTCAGGTCTCGTGCGGTCGCGTTCTCTTATAACTCCCGGCGGACTTGTATAATCGGGATTTTCTTCTACGTTAACAACCGAAACAGAAAGCACTGTATCTTCGGGATTAGGTTTTTGCCACTGGTTACCTACCAGGTTAAATTCCGTTAACTGTAAATGAACCGGCTCGGTTACACCGGTCATAAATATTCTTATTGCTTCAACATTAGAGAATGATGCGTTACCGAAATTAAGCAGCGTATCTTTAAGCGGTATTCTGAAAAGGAACCAGCCCGGCTGCTTGCCGAAACCACCGCCGGCAATAAACGGATTTGTTGCCTTGTTCGTATCGAGCGGAATTTCGTACCTGAAATAACTGTTTACAAGATTCACATCTCCGTTGCGGTCCAAATCTTCCGTATCGGGTAATCTTCCTACGTCGCTCAGCACAGCGTTACCTTCCGTTCCGTTTATGTTGTAATAAACCATTGGATCGATTGACTGCTGCTGCACCAACGCAAAGTTATCATTCGAAGGATCACTGGAGTTGCGTGCATCGGGATACAGATTTTTTTCCTGATCATTAAACAATGTATCCAATCCCGTATCTTCTCCTTCATCAACAACGTAATTAAGATTTTTATCTTCGGTGTTCAGTCTGTTATCGGGAATAACGTCTTCACTTATAAGTCCCAGATCCAGATAAAGCTTAGCATCAGGCGGTGCATCGACAATATTAATCCAGAACTCGACGAACTCAATGTTCTGCTCGACAAGGTTATTTGCGGTTGTGGATAAAAGACGCTGCATTCCGCCCCAATTTTTCTCAGGATCTTCGAGTTGCGGCACATAGTTATAAGTTCCAACCGAATCGGGAATGTAAACAAAATCGAGTACGGTAACCTGCTGATCGGCACGTGCAACTTTCTTCCTGTCGCCGAATATATCCTGAACCGTAACCAGCGAAGGTGTGATATTATACCAAAAGCTTTTCGCTTTGAAATCCATTCTCTCCTGTTTGTTTAACCCGGGAAGAAGCGGAAGTGCATCGGGTGGACTAAGGTCCTTCCAGCCCGTATAGTTTACACCAATCGGAATTATTTTTTTCGCACCTTCAAAATCATCTATGTATGCAATGCTTTCTCCCTGGTCGGATGCTATTGTACTTTTCTTCGTGTTCGGGTCGGGACTCATATACGCGTACTCGCCGGAAAACCTGAAGCTGGACATTTCCCGCGTTGATGAAAACAGATCAATCAGTTTGGTTAAGAAAGGAAGATCGGCAGACGTTTTAAAATCTGCACCGAATATTGTATTGCTCAACGGCTCTTCACCGATTCTTACTTTATCGCTCAAAGTCTGTTGATTCAGATTAAGTATGGTAAACCCGAGAGTGGTTTTATCCGAAAAATCGTATATGCCGCGCATACCTAACAGTGTTTTAGAAGCAAGCTGAAATAAATCGTTTTGCTCGTAAGTTATTCTAAGATCTGCACCCGGAACCAAAGCGGCATCATTCCTTATTGTTAACTGCCCTATTGTATAATCGACAGTATAATCCCTTTCGGCAACCAATTCTCTTCCGTCAAGGAATACTTTTACGGAATTTTCGACAACGTTAAACCCTAACTGGTACACCGAAGAAACCTCGCCTGTCTGTTCGCCTGTAATAATCCACTTATCGGGAGCTTTATCCTGCCGTGCAAAAGTTTTTGTCGTATCGTAAACCGCCTGGTATTTAAAGTCTTCCAAATCTTCGGGGATATCGCGCCCGAACGGCTCGAGAGTAGGAAAGATAACTTCACCGGTTTGAGGCAGAATAGTGTAACCCGGTCGCCAGTCAAACTTATCATCGGGGTTAAGGTTACCGCTCTCATCCTGCTGATCGAGACCGAACGCCTGCAGCAGTTTTATACTCTTACCGTTCACCTGAATTTCATCGGTCGGTTCCTGCCCTACAACTTCGTACTTAATTCTTAAATCGAAACCTTCCTTCTTTAAGTTTCTTGCACCGGTTGGATAAATATTTTTAAGCAGGAGTTTCCAGGCGGTTTTATACTGGGGTTTAAGATATTTCGGTTTCACTAATTTTAAAACCAATACCGTATCCTGTTGGTTTGCAAGAAACTCTCCGTAAGTTTCATTGTTCTGACCGAATTTGTACGCAACGGCAATCACATCCTGATCCTGCAATGAAGTTTTAAAAGTGATGTATCCGGTTTCGGGATGGTAATCGTAATCCACGCCGAATTCCAGCAACTCGAACCTTCCTGTTTCCTGTTTACCGGGCACCGGATTTTCGAGCACTCTCAATGAATCCGGATATGTTCCGCCTTCGGGAATCGACGGTAAATCGATATAAGCATTTGCAAATCTTAATCTCGACTGATCGGAAGTTATCACGTTCACCGATTTCCAAACTTCAATTTCGTTTACAAAATAATTAACATTAACCAGGGGTGGAACATTCGAATAATAGTTTTCGAACAGGTTTAATTCGCGGCTTGCATAAATTGTATCGAGAAAATAATGATTTTCGGAATAATCGTAAGCTCTTATCGTGTAAGATTGCGAAGTGGAACCGCCCGATACCGACACCTCTTTTGTTTCACCTTTTTTCTGACTGGCAATAGCTGTAAGACGGAGAGGTCCTAACTTAAACTGAGCTTTAAGTCCGAACAGCGATTCCGCACCGCCGATAAGCGGAGAAGTTTGCATCGAAACATTACCGGCTTCGATGCTTTGAATAATTTCATCTTCGTAGCCGGTGTATTTAATCTTCAACTGGTTTTCGTACTGAAAGGTTCGTTCCGTATTCCAGTCGGCAGAAATATTAAGCTTATCGCCGATGGTACCGCTTACGTTAATCTGAACCTGTTGCTTGAAGTCGGGTTCGTTTCGCGTATTGCCGAGTCGTGATGCGGTAACACCCTCGGTAGTCTCACTTCGCCAAGCACCGTGAATCTGAACGGAGCCGCCAATCTTCAAACTGATTTTCGGTTCACCGAAAATACTCAACACGCCTACTTTCGGTAAAGGTATTTCCAGGTTCGTTAAGCTTGTAATCAATTCACCTAATCCTTGTTTACCGGCTTTCAATTCATATTTGTAACCCAACTCTTCCCATATTTTTCTTTCCCTCAAGGCAAGTTCCATATTTATATAATCTTCGAGCGGCATCCTCAGCAGCACCTTCGTTTCCTGCCCTGCAATCTTTTCCCGTATCTCTACAAATTTGCCGGTCGAATCGATTGACAATGTTCTTTGCTTGAATGAAGGAGAAGGTTCAACAAAAAATTTCGAATGTTTCCTCTCTTCCAGTTCCACATAAGGCACATCTTCGCGGTGGTAATGGAAATATTTAATTCTTGCCGTCGAATCAATTTCGCGCCAGTCGACTTTTACCGTATCAGCCGCAAGCAATGAATCAGCCGTAAGCAGCGAATCGGCTGCAAGTGTGGAATCGATTTGTGTTAGTGTGGAGTCGTTATCCTTGCCCGAATCCGGCGGAAATATAAAATGATTCAAATAAGCTAACGGTGCATCCGATGCATCGGAAAAGTTAAGATTGTTTTCTGATTTTAAATTGTGCTTTTCGAACCTGAGCTTTTGAGGGTTTTGTTGATATAAGTAACCGTACCAACCCGGGTTAGCCGGAATCGGACGATAATCTTTAATAAAGCCAAAATTAATTGCCGCATAAAATGTTATTATAACAATAACAATTTGGGCAATCTTCCATCTAAGATTTGCTTTTCTGCTTCTGATAGACTTTCCTAATGGAAATATTTCACATTACTCGAATTTATATTGTAAAGATTATTCTATACGCGTTCCTTTCTTTTATTTTTAAGGATAAAAAAGTTAGATAATTTAACTTACATTTTCAACAAGCGTACCACATAAATATTTAATTTATGGAGCAAAACTAAAGGATTAGAGTACACCGATTAAGGTAATTTTTTTTCGCTGATATCTTAATGGCATTGACATTTTAAAACCGTATTTTCTCCCTGATTGATGAATTGATTCGTATCAGGCGTTTACAGAACATTTTTAACTGTAATTCAACAATTTTCGATAGAATAACACTCTTATGGAATGAATACCGGTTCAGTAATATTTAACAAAAATCTTTATGAAATGTGCAATAACCTAACTTTTGCCATAATTAATCCAAATTGAAAAGTAAACGGTACAGATTGGAATAAAAATGTTTCCGAACTTTCAAATCAGTTTGCAGTAAGTTTTTTGATAACCCCGCTTAAATCCGGATACAATTTTATCAGTTCTTCTCTCTTTCCTAATTCAAAATCCTCGAATTCGAAACCGGGAGCCACAGTACAACCGATTAATGCAAAAGAGTTTTTATCTAATATCTCCGCTGCAAACCATGTATTTCTGTTAATAACAATCTGAAACGACTCACCTTCATCAATTCTGCTTCCCAGCCGTGCGGTTTCAAGTTTGCCTGCTTCCTTTATCAAATAAATCAGTACCGTTGAACCGTCGTAAAAGTGCCACAGCTCATCAGACTTAAGTTTATGGAATGCCGATACCTGCTTTCCTTCAAGCAAAAAATAAATTGAAGTAGAAAATGCGTGGTCCGATTTGAATCTTTCGGGAAGATGTTCCGCTTTAATTATTTCATCCGATTTATAAATCTCCCTGAA
>JAJRSV010000028.1 GCA_024278655.1 Bacteroidota bacterium
ATATTAGTAATAGTTGATGGCAGAGTTAGGCTGCCAGTAATTCCTATATTTATAACATCAACGCCACCTGCTCCATTAATAGTCCATCCTGATGGTGTGAGAGCTTTTGTGGTTCCACAAGTATCAGTGTAGGAAAAACCAGAGAAGGTATCGGCACTTGCAGTACCTAGAGCTGTAAAAGTTGTGCCTGATTTTATCTGTGTGGTAGCCATATTATAATCTCTCTTTTATTAGTTTTATGTTGAGCTGAAGGTTTTGCCGCACTTGTATCTGCATTAAACAACAATGTTGCGGCATTTACATTCGGCGCGATTAAACCGAAAGTCGTGAAAATCAATATGAAGAAAAATCTGTAAATGATTGACAAATTAACCTCCGTATAAGGGAACTAAAGATATTCTAAAATTATGTTATTTGCAATTTCCGTTCCACAGATTTTATCAAAATATTTTCTGAAATTTTTGCATTCGCTGGTAAATTTTTTAATATGGAATGAAAAATTGTTTGATTCCTGTAAAATTGTTAAAAAATTTTGCAATGTTTTTATTCAATTCATTAACGGGGAGTTTTATGAATCGTTTTTACTCTTTTTTGTTTTTTCTGAGTTTCGGGGTGATGAATATTTATCCGCAATATACAAACGTTAGAGTTGACGGACCTGACAGTTATCAGCCCGAAGAGGTAACCATAGCAATAAACCCTGCCGATACTAATTACTTAGCTGCCGGTGCAAATATCGATTATTTTTTCTATTCGGATGACGGCGGTATGAGCTGGGGCGAATCTACTATGAGTTCTACGCTTGGTGTTTGGGGCGACCCATGCGTGCTGTTCGATAGTCTCGGCACTTTATATTACGCACATCTCTCAAATCCCGTTTCCGGTTACTGGATAGACCGAATCGTTATACAACGCTCAACCGATTACGGTCAAACCTGGAATGACGGGGTAGGGGTCGGTTACGAATATCCTAAAAACCAGGATAAGGAATGGATGGCGGTCGATCTTACTCAATCGCCGTACAAAGGAAATATTTATGTAACCTGGACTGAGTTCGACGACTACGGAAGCTCTAATTCCAACGATAGTTCGAGAATAAAATTTTCCAAATCAACCGACCAGGGAGTTACGTGGAGCGACGCAATTACTATAAGCGACGTTAGCGGCGACTGTATTGACAGCGATAACACAACCGAAGGTGCTGTTCCTGCCGTAGGACCCAACGGCGAAATTTATGTGAGCTGGGCTGGTCCTTTAGGTTTGATGTTCGATAAATCGACCGACGGAGGTGAGACCTGGGGTACCGATATTTTCGTTTCGGATATTCCGGGCGGATGGGATTTTAACGTACCCGGAATAATGCGCTGCAACGGTCTTCCGATAACGATGTGCGATGTGAGCGACTCGCCTTACCGGGGTAATATATACATCTGCTGGGGCGATCAGCGTAACGGTAGTGACGATACAGATGTGTTCTTATCCCGCTCAACCGACGGCGGCGAAACCTGGTCTCCCGCAGTTCGTGTGAATAACGACAGCACAACCCGGCATCAATTTTTTCCGTGGATGACCGTCGATCAGAAAACGGGAAATATTTGGGGTGTGTTTTACGATAGAAGAAATACAATAGGCGTGGCTACCGATGTTTATTTGGTCCGTTCAACCGACGGCGGCGAAACTTTTGAGAATTTCAGGGTGAGTGAATCTTCATTTATACCGAATGCAGGTGTGTTCTTCGGTGATTATATTAATATCGCTGCCTGGGACAGGATGGTGAGACCAATCTGGATGCGGCTGGACGGTAATGCGCTTAGTGTTTGGACGGCAATTGTTTATGATTCTGCTTCGGTAACTTCGGTGAACAGGGAACAATTTATTCCCGAGGGATACGCACTTTTCCAGAACTATCCGAATCCGTTTAATCCCTCAACTACAATCAGCTACCAGTTGCCGGAAGAAGCATTTGTTACGCTAAAAGTTTACGATATTTTAGGAAATGAGGTAAAATTACTGGTTAATGAAACGAAACCAGCCGGGGTTCACGAAGTGACATTTAACCCGGGTAACCTCAGCAGCGGGATATATCTGTACCGCATTGAGGCAAACGGCTTTAAACAGCAGAAAAAATTAATATTTCTTAAATAAAAAGTCGATTAATCTTACGTAGGGTATTGTTTTTTTTGTAAAGATTTTTTAAAATTGCAGTGGCTCTTCTGAAGGTTATCCCCCAAACCTTTAGAACATAAGAGCCGAGTCCGGCAGGCGCCCGCCTGCTGGACTTTTTTATTTTAAACATTGTTTACTTTTTCGATTCAGCCCATTCACTTAATAACTTCAGCCATATAACGGCGCTCTGTCCATCGTAAATAAATTTACCGTCTTTAAACAAATCCTTCATTTCGGTTTTGTTGTTTTCTCCTACCCAGCCGGTAAACTCTTTAATATTATCACGCACCTTTTCGAAGTACTCCTGTTTGAAAGTTGACGGTTTAATCGATTTGATTTTATTACCGGCAAAAACAATTTTAACACCGGGATTGTATTCAATGCTGTCGATGCCGATTAATCTTAACCATTCGTTTCTTTCGACTATGTGATTTACGAACAATGTGTCTTCGTTTTCTTCGAATGCAGACATTGTTAA
>JAJRSV010000407.1 GCA_024278655.1 Bacteroidota bacterium
ACACTGTTGAATGTGGATTTGTTCAGCTTGTTTTTCTTTTTTACCGACCAGTAGCGCGCTACATTATAATTAATAAATGCACCGCTCAAAAGCTTATCAACCGGCTGCGGATTAAATGCACCACCTTTTGCATAGTTAATTCTGAATACAATCTTTTTATATAGCTTTATCTTTTTCTCGAGCGGATCGAACTTTACGGGAAGAATACGAATAGTCTGGTTTTTTATGCCGCGTGTTATTCCAAAACTGCCGAACACAACAAGTTCTGGATTATCCTGATAACTGTAATAACCATCACCGACTTCGTACTTGTAAGAGTTCAACGGTCCGTCGGGTTCAAGCTTAGGTTTGGGCAGCACCAATCCGTTTATTTCGGTGTAGGTTGTATTTAATATTTCAATCGTGTTACCAAATTCCGATGGGACACCGATATTCAAGTGCCTTTCGGGAATTGCAGGTAAACCCCAAATCTCTTCATCCGGAAAATATCCGTAATCCAAAACGATTTTTCTGAATACCTGGTTATCAATAGTTTGGGTAGAGGTATCCAAATAAACCGGATTATATTCAATGATTATTGAATTTTGGTTGGATGAGATTACTCGGATATCATTCTGCGGATAAACAGATATGCTGATCAGGAGGAATAATATAGAGATTTTGCTCTTCATCGCCCGTATACTCTGTAAGTTACAGAATTCAGAATACTTCAGTTCTTTTTTTTGAGTTTATTAATGAAAAATTTTAGTAGCAAAAATCTCTTATATACACTCCTGAATTTTATTTGTTAATTTATACAAGAAAAAGCTTATTAGTCAAGTCAATTATTCAAATTTAGTTTGTTTTGTCCTTTTCATTGTGTGATTCACTTTGAGACCATTCACACAAATTTAAGTTTCTTTTTTCTTGCTCTGCAACCGGCATTATATGCTTCCTCAAATATAGTGCCTCGTAACTATTGAGTATCTGCCAATTTTCTTATGGAATAAGGTAGAACTTAACCTTAATTTATTACAAAATGAAATATTACTAAGGTAAAAAATAGTTCCCCGCGGTTCTTAATGTTTAATTACAAAAAAACAGATTTTACATTCGATCATCAGAAATATACGGATTAAAATTATAATCCGAGTGCTTCTTTATTTTTCCGCAGCGCTTTGATGCAGAATTCAATATGTTCTTCCAACGGAACACCTAATTCTTCGGCACCACGTTTAATATCTTCCCTGCTCACCGCCCGTGCAAAAGCTTTGTCTTTTAATTTTTTCTTAACCGATTTTACTTCGACTTCATCAACGCTTTTCGACGGACGTACATAAGTAACCGCAGTAATAAAGCCGGCAAGTTCATCGCAAGCAAATAACACTTTTTCCAAAAGAGTTTCTCTTTTAACACCTGTATAATCGGCATGCGAAAGAATTGCTTTGCGGAAGTCTGCACCGAATCCTTTTTCTTTTAATATTTCGGAACCTTTATAAGGATGCTCTTCGGCAGAAGGATACATTTCATAATCGAAGTCGTGCAGTAAAGCAACATTTCCCCAATACTCAACATCTTCATTAAATTTTTCGGCATACGCTCGAACGCAAGTTTCTACTGCAAGCGCATGTTTAATTAAGCTTTCGCTCTTTGTGTATTCGTTTAATATTTGCCAGCAGGTTTCGCGGTCTTTTTCTATATCGGGCATATAGTTCTCCTGTAATTATTATTTTTCAATTGGGTTATAACTGGGGCAAAGATCTGCTAAAAAGCATTCGTTGCATTTTGGTCTGCGAGCAATACAAATTCTTCTTCCGTGAGTAGCAAGCCAGTGCGATAAATTTATCCAGTCTTTTTTAGGAAACAGTTCCTTAAGGCGCTCTTCTATTTTATCGGGATTTTTCGAATCGATAAAACCTAACAAGTTCGATAATCTTCGTACGTGTGTATCTACGGCAATTGCCGGAATACCGAACGCATTGCCCGCAACAACCGAAGCGGTCTTTCTGCCTACTCCCGGCAGTTTAGTCAGCTTATCGAAATCATCCGGGACTTTTCCGTTGTACTTTTCAACCAATGCTTTGCAGCATTGTTTTATACTTTTCGCTTTTTGCCTGTAAAAGCCGGTTGAATAAATATCTTTTTCGAGTTCTTCATCGGGTACCCGGAGATAGTCGGCAGGAGTTTTATATTTCTTAAACAAATCTTTGGTTACAATGTTCACTCGATCGTCTGTACATTGAGCTGAAAGAATTGTTGCTACCAAAAGCTGAAACGGTGTTTTAAAATTTAACGCAGGTTTTACATCAGGATAGTTTTTCTTGAGCCGCGATAAGATTTTTAACGCTCTTTTCTTCTCTTCCTGTTCAGTCATCTTTATTGAACCTCTTATCTTTAATGAACAATCTTTCAACCGGAGTGTTATTTATAATGTGGCTGTTTATAATTTCATCCACATCACTTTCGGTAACGTTGCCGTACCAAATTTGCCCGGGATAAATTACAACCGTTGCACCGAATTCACAAGCATCCAAACATCCCGCAGCATTCGCACGTACAGTAGCATTCAAACCTTTTTCTTTTAATTTTCGTTTGAATAGTTGACGGAGTTCTTTGCTTCCCTTATCGGAACAGCATCCCCGCGGGTGTCCTTGCGGGCGGACATTTTCGCAAACAAAAATGTGATATGAAAATCTTTGCATATATAAAAATAAAAAAGTGTGATAAATTAATTAAGTAAAAATAACTTTGGGAAAGTTATAAAGAATAAATAAGATATGTTTAAAAACCGGGAATTGTTTTCGTTTACAATGTACTAAAGAAATGGAAAAGTTTTGCTGTCCCGTTAGGGTTCGAACCTGTCCCGATAAAATCGGGATGATCCGGAGTTCCCGCAACTGCGGGATTGCCAATTACACCACGGGAAAATTTTTTATAATCTTTAATTTTCTGTAGCGCGTACGGGATTCTTCTGAAGGAATCCCTTTGGGAGAACCCGTGAGCTCCGTCCCGACCTTGTCGGGAGCGGCGTCCTAAGCCATTAGACGAACGCACTAAAGTTAAGTTTTGCTGTCCCGTTAGGGTTCGAACCTGTCCCGATAAAATCGGGATGATCCAGAGTCAGACGTGTTGCCAATTACACCACGGGACAATTTTTTTAATAATCTTTAATTTTCTGTAGCGCGTACGGGATTCGAACCCGTGATCTCCGCCTTGAGAGGGCGGCGTCCTAAGCCACTAGACGAACGCGCCAATGTAAAGTTTTGCTGTCCCGCCAGGGTTCGAACCTGGACTCTTCTGATCCAGAGTCAGACGTGTTGCCAATTACACCACGGGACAAAAAATGCATTCGAAATATAATTATGAGACCATGGAAATGCAATTAATATTTTTTTCCGTTCAACTATTTCACCCGGAAAAATATTATGTAAAAAAGTACAGGTAAACATGTTTCATTTCTTTATATTATTAGTTAATATTAAAGAATAAAAAAAACTAATTCATTATGAGATATCCGGTTTTATTAGCATTTTTCTTATTAATAAGCAATTTTGCTTCCGCTCAGCAATTCACCTACGAAAGATCTTTCGGTGAATTTAAAAGTGCAGCTTCATTCTACATTAATCCTGCCGGAATTGTATTCGTTACCGATAACACAACCAACGAAGTTTACGAGTTGGACACACTCGGTAATGTAATCAGGTTTATCGGCGGATACGGCTGGGATATTTATGCTTTCGATGACCCGGTAGATGTTTTTGCCGATGCTTTAAGAGTGCTTGTTTCGGACAGGAACAATAACCGAATTCAGAGATTCGATCAGAATTTGAATTTCATTTTTCAGTTCGACGGAGAGAACATCGATGTTGAGGAACAGCGTTTCGGTTATCCGTTGAGTGCCGTGGCTTCTAATCTTGGCGATGTTTTCATACTCGATTCGGAAAATACGAGGATATTAAAATTCGATCTTTTCGGAAATTTCATTCAAACAATCGGAGGTTACGACTACGGTTCGTACACACTAAACCAGCCGAAACAATTAGCAATCTCGATGCAAAATAATCTTTACGTTATAGACGGAAACGAAATATTTATTTACGATAACTACGGCACCGCATTAGGTGTTATAGAAGCGGAACAGGAATTGAAAAGCATAAGAATAATTTTTAACTGGATGACGGTTAATACCGACGATACTATTTACATTACAAACTTAAAATCAGACGGTCGAAAATTAATTCCTATAGATCTTAACGATATAGAATTGATGTCCGGTATAGTTTCTTCGTTAATTTTTAACGGTAAACTGTACGTGCTTACCCCAAACGAAATCAGAGTCTATTCACCAATTTGATTAACGTGATAAATATTTATTCAAATACACATTTAAGTACAGAAACTCCTATACAATATAAAATCAATTACCCTGTAAGGTTTTTGTTTTTTGCGATAATCCTGTTATGGACCACCGGATTCTTCTTTCCTGTATTGAATTTAAATTTCAACGGTGCGGCATTAATAAATTATATATTAAAATTCAATTACGGATTGGTTTGCAATCAATCGCAGGAAGCAACATTTACAATTAATAGCAGCTATTTATTAGTATGTGCAAGATGCACCGGCTTATATACGGGGGCTTTGGCAATGTCGGTATTACTTTTATTTTATAACATAAAGCCGAAGCAATCGCTGTTACCGCTAATCCTTTTTTCACTGCCGTTGTTGTTCGATGTAATATCGGTAAGAGCCGGGTTATACGAATACTCGAAGACGGTTGCCTTATTTACAGGCGTTCTTTGCGGTTCGGTTATTTATCTTTATATATTAGAGACAGTTGAAAATTCTTATTACTCATTAAACCGGAAAGCCGATGACGTCAAATAAATATCTTCCCGTATTAGTGTCCGGATTTGGAGCGGGAGTTTTATCTGTGGTTCCGATAATTAAAACACTTAACTGCTGTTTGATAATTCCCGCAGCAGCTATACTGGCTTTGCTCTTATATCAAAGAACCATACTAAACGGCGCACCGCTTTCTTTCAGCAATTCGCTTTCAGTCGGATTGCTTACGGGTATCGTCGCAGCTTTCTTTGCATCAGGCTTCGAGATTCTGATTACTTTCGTAACACACACAAACGATCTTGTTACCGGGCTGCCTCAATCTGAAGAATTTATGAGGCAATTCAATCTGGGCGATTTGCTGGATCAATCGATTGTGGTTATGCGGGAAATGGTGGAAGATATTAAAAGAAACGGCTTTTCCGCTCTTTATACAATTATTATTATATCTTCCAATCTGTTCATATTCAGTATTTTCGGAATGCTCGGCGGATTACTGGGAATGGTTATTCTTAACAAACGAAGCCGCAGAAATTTTTAATTAAAGTTATGATTACCGCATTTATATTTTCACTTCACCTTATCTTTGCAATTGTTATCTTCACAAGAAAATGGCAGGAAGACGGACTGTCTTCGGCATTTATGAATCTGGGACTGATATTAATTTTGTTTGCCGTGGGGTGGACAATAACCGGAATGCTTGCCAAGCTGGTAATGGAACCGGAAGGACTGGGCGTTTACTTCGACCGTGATACTTTTTCTTTAACCTTACTTACAATATCAGAATATTTCTTCTATAAGTTTTACTATTTCCCTTCTTCTACCGGAGACGATAAGGAAAAATAATCACTGCGGTTTGTTCAACCTGTTTTTGTGATGGATCGAGAGCTTCGAACCTCCACTGCCTCAATGAATTTATTGCGGCATTCTCCAACCTTGCATCTGCTTTTATCTTCGGAATAATAGTTCCGATTGTTCCGTCCGGCAGAATAGTAAACTGAAGCTTTATATCAACCTCTTTCTTAACACCTTCGGGATATTTCGGAAGCGTATAATTATAGATCCTTCTGATTCCTTTTCCACCCCAGTCGATATCGAAACCGAAACTGCCTTCACCCTCGGCTTCGTTTCCGGTGCCTGAAGAAGTAACATTTGTAGAACTCAAGTCTGTGTTTTCGGTTTTGCTTTCGTCGGTTACTTCTTTATCCTTATCTGCGG
>JAJRSV010000408.1 GCA_024278655.1 Bacteroidota bacterium
AAAAGTAAAGTGATTGAATTGCCGGATGATATTCTTAAAAAATATCTTTCCGAGGAAGGGTTGAAAGATTATAAAGAAAAACTGAAAGGTATTTTCAGCATAACTGTTGTGGGTTATAAGTTGTAAAAGCGACAAAGAGAACAGCTTTAATTTATCATAAGGACTTAAATGAGAAAAAAGATTTTAATTTTATGCACAGGTAATACCTGCCGCAGCCAGATGGCGGAAGGATTTCTAAAATCTTTCGACAGCGAGCTTGAAGTTTACTCTGCCGGAGTTAAACCGGAAAGCAGAGTAAACCCACGGGCAGTAAAAGTTATGAAGGAAATAGGAATTGATATTAGCAGCGGAAAACCACAGGATGTTAACGAGTTCATTAATGAATCATTCGATTACGTAATTACTGTTTGTGATAATGCTAAAGAAACCTGTCCCGTTTTTACAGGTGAAGTTAAGGAGCAGCTTCACATAGGGTTTGAAGATCCTGCCGATGCAACCGGGACGGAGGAAGAGATTCTTTCGGTGTTTAGAAAAGTAAGAGATGAGATAAGGGAGGAGTTTACTCGCTTTTATGAGAGTGAGATAAGAGATAAGGAGGAGGAGAGGGGGGAGGGAGTTGATGTGCCGGAAGTGAAATCGTTTTATTACACGAAGTTCCACGGAGAAGGCACGGAGTAACACGAAGTTTTTTTCTTTCATAATTAAAAGGAGGGAGTTATGATTTACGAAGAATTATCTAAAGTTATTATCGGTGCTGCTATCGAGGTTCATAAAAAGCTTGGACCCGGTCTTTTGGAATCGGCTTACGAAGAATGTTTGGCTTACGAGTTGCAATTAAGAGGATTAAATATTGAAAGACAGAAACCGGTTCCTTTAGTTTATAAAGAAGTTAAATTGGATTGCGGATACAGGATAGATATTCTTGTTGAAAACAAAGTGCTGGTAGAATTGAAATCGGTAGATGGCTTTCATCCCGTACACGAAGCACAGGTTTTAACCTATTTAAAATTTGCAGAGAAAAAGTTAGGACTTTTGATTAATTTCAATGTTCCAAGATTAAAAGACGGACTTAAGAGGTATGTGCTTTAAAAAATCTCCGTGGTTCTCCGTGTCTACTCTGTGATTCTCCGTGTAACTGAGCGCCACACAACCGAAGCGCCGTAAAATTTCTCCTGTATCTTAAAGCTTGTCTCCGGAATACTGCAGAGATGAAAAAGGAAAAGAGTATGCCGTACAAAATAGAACTAATTAACGAAAAATCGTTTGTTATTGAAGAAGGACAAACTTTACTCCAGGCATCATTAAACGCGGGAGTGCAGCACTACCACGTTTGCGGCGGCAAGGCAAAGTGTTCAACCTGCCGGGTTGTTGTACACAAAGGAATGGATTTCCTCTCTCCGCCAAATGAGAAAGAGATAAAACTGAGAGAGCTTAAACACTTCCCGGATAACGTCCGTCTTGCCTGTCAGACGAAAGTACAGGGCGGTGACGTAATAATTCAAAGAATAATTAAGGACGATACCGACCTCGACCTGTACATTACCGGTGTGCACTGCGACGACAGACAGGGAATTGGCGAGGAGAAAGAGCTTGCACTTATGTTTCTCGACATACGTGATTTCACTCCTTTCATCGAGCAGCATCTTCCGTTTGATGTTATTCATATTATCAGAAGATTATCGATACTTTACAATGATGTAATCGAATCGTATAACGGAAAGATTGTTGAATTTATGGGAGACGGATTTTATGCTCTCTTCGGATTAAATGAAAGCATTGAGGAAGCTATGAACAATGCTGTAAAAGCAGGCAGGGAGATAATGGATAAAGTAAAAGAACTGAACAAATCTTACTTCGAAAAGTTTTTTGAAAAAGAAATTGTAATAGGTGTGGGACTGCATGCCGGGAAGGTGATAGTAGGCGAAAGCGGCATCGGCAATAAAAGTTCGTTAACTGCAATGGGCTTTCCGGTAAACATTGCTGCAAGATTGGAAACCGCCACGAAAGAATTAAACAATAATTTTATAGTTTCGGAATATGTTTACGGAATGCTGAACGAACATAAAAACTCTTACGAACAGAAGCAGATAAATCTTAAAGGCGTTAGCGAACCGTTTAATGTAAGGCTGCTTGGAGAAAGGTTCCGGTAATTACAAGATTGAGAAATGAAAAGTATTGCATTAAAACTTCTACAATGAAAAATCAAGTTTAAACCTCGAAATTTCGTGGATGTTTAAAATTGCGGGATTGCAAAATTGGATTTAGTATTAAAAAATAGCTATGGGAATAAAAACCAGGAACCATGAGCTAGGAACATTATTCATTAAACAACAACATAACAAGGCAGGCAGATGTTTATAAATTATTAATTATAAATAATTGATTTTCATGTCAAAAAAAATTAAGTTCAATTCAGAAAAGTATTTGATGTAATAATTATCGAAATATCTATAAATTATTTTAATGATTATGAAATGAGGGCAAAGTTAAAAAGAATCATTGAAGATACAGATACAACTGCGGGAAAAGTATTTAATCTTTTTATACAGTTTATAATTATTCTCTCCATAATAAGCTTCACAATTGAAACCCTGCCGGACTTATCACAATCCACTTTAGATTTTCTTTATATCTTTGAAGTTATCTCTATCGCTATATTTTCTGTAGAATACTTATTAAGAATTTGGGTAGCTGATAGCAAGCTAAAATATATTTTTAGTTTTTATGGTTTGGTAGACTTTTTCGCAATCATTCCCTTCTATGTTAGAACCAGCATTGATTTAAGGTCAATCAGAATTTTCAGGTTATTAAGGTTATTCCGAATATTTAAATTATTCAGGTATAGTGAAGCCATTAATAGATTACAAACGGCTTTCAAATCAATTAAAGAAGAACTCATTGTATTTTTATTCGCATCGATATTTTTATTGTACGTATCGGCTGTTGGTATTTATTATTTTGAGCACGATGCACAACCGGAAGCTTTTAGTTCAATATTTCATAGCATGTGGTGGGCTGTTGCCACCTTTACAACAGTTGGATACGGCGATGTTTATCCTGTAACATTAGGAGGAAAGATATTTACGTTTATTATGTTAATGATTGGATTAGGAATTATAGCTGTACCAACAGCACTTATTGCTTCTGCTTTAACAAAAGACAATCAAATCACTATTGAGAAAAATGAAGGAGATTAAAACATGAAACCTATTCCTAAAAAAGTTGCAGCCAGATTATCATCAGGCATAAAGAAGTTTAGAAATATATTGGAAGATGCTCGCTCTAGAGATATCAACGAATCTGATACGGTCGTGATCATAACCGATATGTTATCAGAAATTTTTGGTTTTGATAAATATTTTGAAGTTACTTCTGAATTTGCAATTAGGGGCACATATTGTGACTTGGCTACCAAAATTGATGGAGATCTTCAATACTTAATTGAAGTAAAAGCTATCGGTGTTGAGCTAAAAGACCACTATATAAAACAAGCAATTGATTATGCTGCAAACCAAGGTGTCGATTGGGTTATACTTACTAATGGCATTACTTGGGTAGTCTATAAAATATCATTTTCAAAACCGATTGATAAAGAACAAGTTATTACTTTTAACTTTTTAGAACTAAACAATAAAAACAAATCGCATTTAGAAATGTTATTCAGTCTTACTAAAGAGGGTTGTAACAAGTCTATTCTTGATGAATATCATAGCAGAAAACAAATTTTAAGTAAATATTTTGTTGGTAGTGTAATAATGTCGGAACCAATATTAAATGCAATCCGTAAAGAATTGAGAAGGATTGAACCCGAAGTGAAAATAGAGATTGAACAGTTAAAAGATTTAATTCAACAAGATGTTATTAAAAGAGAAGTATTGGATAATGAAAAAGCTAAAGAAGCAGAGAAAAGGATTAGGAAATATTTAAATAAGTTAAAAAAGAAGAAAGAAAAAGAGAAAGAAAATATTACTTTAAATGTTTCAGAAACAAGTGGTTTATCAACAGAACAGTAACAATCAATTTTGTCAGATTTATATTAATGTTGAAACAGAAGTGTGATGAATACAAGGTGACAAAATTAGGTGGTTCATTTAAATATGACTATTTTGAGAATAAAGAACAACCAGTGACGAATGACCGTTTCGTTTGACGTTTCACATTTGACGTTTGACTTTATGACCACGAATGACCAATGACTACTGACAAATGACAGCTTTCAATGCCTCCCGTTTACAACCAATCCCGCATCTTTACACATATTGCATTCGAACTGGAGTGTGATGTGTTTTATGCCGCACTTGTTTTTAAGCAGGTTCTCTATTTCATCTCTTAAATTGTTAGTCTGGCTTATTTTCATATCGGGTACGTTTATGTGTGCTTCGAGGTGCACATCGTTTTCGCCTACCATCCAGATATGTACGTGGTGAATATCTTCCACCTCTTCAATCTTTTCCACTTCATTTTTTATCTCTTCGATTGAAATTCCAGGCGGTGCGCCTTCCATTAAAACATGAACCGCTTCTGACAAAAT
>JAJRSV010000409.1 GCA_024278655.1 Bacteroidota bacterium
CCTCCCGCGATTGGAAGTATATGAAACGTTAAAAGAGATAACGGAATTGCCCGGCAGAAAAATTATTTTCGATCAATCGGCAGAGAAAAAATTTTCTAAAGATGTGATAGGGGATGAAACGTGTTACTTCATATTCGGACCGGAAGGCGGATTGACAGCTGAAGAGTTGAGCTTGTTCGAACCCGGTTCGGTCTTCCTGCTTTCCGGTTACCGTCTCCGCAGCGAAACCGCAATCGTAAAAGCCGCATCTTTGCTTTAACCGAAGTGCAACCGTTTGCCAGCCAAAAAGAATGCTTTCCTGAATAAGCGTGCGGTGATAAGCTTCGAAAAAAATCCGTTTTAAAAAAAACAACCCAGTGCCGGAGAGACACTGGGTGCGACCCTTGTTCATCAAAGGGCAGGGGAGGACCCTTTGATAGGGTCATAAAAATCTTTTTGTTTGTTATAACAAAGATAATCGGTTGATTCTAAAAAATCAATAATTAAATGAAGATAATTTTTTATTTTACTCAAATAAATTGTTTGCCCGGGAAACCTTTATTCGGCAAGCGCCCACCAATCATCCTTTACTATGTCGTATTTCATGCGCTGCTTTTTATCCAACAGTGCTGTTATCTTCTTTTCTGCCTTATCCCTCAGAATTTTGACTGATGCTATTTCGGATTTTGATACAAGATCGAAATACTCGTTCAGAATACTTTCAACCGCCGATTTCTGCTCATCGGAAAGGAGCAGTTTTTTTTGCAGCTTATCAGCCATTACTTTGGATTTTGACACCTGCTGTGCCTGCAACGAACCTGCCGAAATAACGAACAGGTAAACGAATAAAATTATAAGAGCTTTCAATATATTTTTCTTCTTTGTCATGATTTTCCTCTCATTGTTAGAGAAGCAACAATTAAAGCTAATATCACCAAATGATTAATGCAATGTTAAAACAATTAAATAACAATTTCTTAATCACGGTTCCTTCGTTCCTCTTAGTTAATCTTTAGCGAATCAATTATATTGCCAATTATTTTTCAGAAATTATGTTGATAAATGCCCGATTTCAAGCAAAAAGCTCTTGCACTGATAAATGATTATGCCGGGCAATTAAATAACGCCGGCTTTACTGTATCCGATCCGGTACAATCCGGGTACAGTTATCAGTTAAACATTAACGAAGGTAAAGACCGGGTTATACTTTTGGTTTACTTTAGTCGCAAAGGTAACAAAGTTCTTCTTCAGGGTAATAAAGAATTGGAGCTTTATAAAAATGTAAGTGATATTATTTTAGGTGAACGGCTGTTTGATTTGACAAATGAAAAAATAAACGAGCCGGAAATTTATATTGGAACCGATGAATCGGGTAAAGGTGATTACTTTGGACCGTTGGTTGTTGCCGCGGTTTACATCGATCCGGTGATTCGCAAAGAATTAATTAAAATTGGTGTAAAGGACAGTAAGGAATTATCCGATAATATGATAACCGGAATTGCAGGAAAGATAAGATTAATTAAAAGATGTGTCTTCAACAGGATAATTATTAATCCTGAAAAGTATAATCTCCTTTACGAAAAAATGCAGAATGTAAACCGGCTGCTCGGTTGGGCGCATGCAAAAGCACTGGAAAATATACTCGATGAAAAATTTGCACCCGAAGCTATTAGCGATAAGTTTGGTGATGAAAAATTTATTACTACTTCGCTTCAATCGAAAGGGAAAAATTTAAGATTGCATCAGGTAACAAAAGCAGAAAGGTATATTGCGGTAGCGGCTGCTTCGATAATTGCAAGGGATGCGGTAAACAGATGGTTCATCAGAATGAGCAGCGAGATGAAAATGAAAATTCCGAAAGGTGCATCTAAAGCAGTTGAAGAAGCTGCAGCAAAAATTAAAAAAGAGTTTGGCGAAGAGAAGCTGAAAGAATTGGTTAAACTTCATTTTAAAACGACTAAAAGAATATAACCTGATTTTGAAAATAAAATTAAGGAGTAAAGAATGCCTGCAAAAGGAAACGTTAGAAGAATAGGTGTTTTAACCGGCGGCGGCGATTGCCCCGGACTTAACGCAGTTATCAGAGGGGTTACAAAACCTGCTGAAGATTACGGTATGACTGTTTACGGAATACTCGACGGCTTTGAAGGTTTGGTTGAAGGCAGGGCAAAAGAACTGCACAACGCAGATGTTTCGGGAATACTTTCGCAGGGCGGAACCATTCTCGGTTCGTCGAACAAAGGAGACCCGTTCCACTGGCCGGTTGAAAATAATGGAAAGGTTGAAATTGAAGACCGTTCGGCTGATGTTGTGAAAAATTATAATGCATGGAATCTCGATGCTCTTATTGCAATCGGCGGCGACGGAACGATGCATATTTGCAACAAGCTTTGCGGGCTTGGTTTGAATATAATCGGTGTTCCCAAAACAATCGATAACGACCTCGAGGCAACCGATGTAACATTCGGTCACGACTCGGCAGTGTACGTTGTTACCGAAGCACTCGACAGGTTACACACCACCGCTTCATCGCATCACCGTGTAATTGTTGTGGAAGTAATGGGAAGATACGCCGGCTGGATAGCTTTGCATGGCGGACTCGCAGGCGGCGCGGATATTATTCTGATTCCCGAAATACCCTTTAGCTGGGAAAGTGTGTTTAAGAAAATTCACGAAAGAGAATTGATGGGAAAAAGGTTCTCGCTTGTTTGCGTTGCCGAAGGGGCTCGTCCCGAAGGCGGCGACATTGTTATTACCGAAAAGGATAAAAAAAGAACCGACCCGATACGGCTCGGCGGCATTGGAAAAGTTGTTGCCGATAAGATTGAAGAAGGCACGGGAAGAGAAACACGTGTAACCGTACTGGGACATTTACAACGCGGCGGAAGTCCCACTCCGTTCGATAGAATTCTCTCGACCAAGTTCGGTGCCTTTGCAATTGAATTAGCCGCCGAGAAAAAATTCTGTCGTATGGTTGCATTAAAAGGCAACGAAATAAAGAATGTAAAAATTGAAGACGCCATAGCACGTCAGAAATTAGTAAGACAGGATAACCAGGCACTAATTGCAGCCAGGAGAGTCGGAATTTCATTCGGCGATTGAGTACGAAGGTTATTGATTTTAGTAGTTCAACCATATATATTTGGGTTC
>JAJRSV010000410.1 GCA_024278655.1 Bacteroidota bacterium
CAGCAGCAGCACCCATATCGTATGCCTGTTCAACTCCTGCAAACATTATCTGGTCGTACTTGTTCGGGTAAGTTAAAAGTTCGTTATGATTCAGTTTAAGTATAAAAGGAATTTTATGTGCGTATTTTCTCGATACCATTCCCAGCACACCAAGCGTAGAAGCAACAGCGTTACATCCGCCTTCTATTGCAAGCTTAACGATATTATCGGGATCGAAGTAAATCGGATTTGGCGCAAACGATGCACCGCCCGAATGCTCAACTCCCTGATCGACAGGAAGTATTGAAAGGTAACCGGTTCCGGCTAATCTTCCGGTGTTAAAAATCCACTGCAGGTTACGCAGCACGTTGTTGTTCCGGTCGGAGTTGGCAAAAATTCTATCGACGAAATCGGGACCGGGTAACGAGAGCTGATCTTTCGGAAATTTAGCTTTGTAATTAAGAAGCTCGTCGGCTTCCTTTCCCAATAGTTCTTTTATTTTCTCAATCATGGTTGCACCCTTTATTGATTGGCTAATTTTAAATTAATTTGTGAATCAAAAATAACTCTAACTTATGTTGAATTCAATTTAAATCGGGCAATTGCTCTTTATTTAATCGGAAGAATCGATACTATTAAATATACTAAAAGCGTGTGCTCTCGAATTTTCGATGAACCATTTTCCGGTTTTCATTCCGCCGCATACAACCCCGGCAAGATAAACGCCTTTAATGTTTGTTTCGAAAGTTTCCGGATTGTATTCCGGAATTTTATTGTCATCATCCAAAATGCTTATTCCTATCTTCTTTAAGAAACTGTAATCGGGATGATAGCCGGTCATTGCAAAAACGAAATCGTTTTTAATTGTTATCATTCCTTCGGGAGTTTTTATATCAACTTCATCGTCTCTTATTTCTGTCAGTTCCGAATTAAAGTATGCTTTTATGTTTCCTTCGCTTATCCGGTTCTCAATATCGGGCTTAACCCAATACTTTACTTTCTCATCTAACTTATCGTCTCTTATAACCATCGTAACTTCGGCGCCTCTTCTGTATGTTTCAAGAGCAACGTCGACGGCAGAGTTTCCGCCGCCAACAATTAACAACTTAAGATATGCATACGGATGTGCCTCTTCGAAGTAATGTTTTACTTTCGGTTTATCTTCACCGGGAATGTCAAGCAGGTTCGGTTTGTCGAAAAAACCGATTGCAATTATAACGTTAGAAGCTTCGTATTCGCCTTTACTTGTTTTAATCTTAAAAGAATTGTTTTCTTTAATTACTGTATTCACTTCTTCATAAGTATGAATATTCAGTTTCCATGCTTCAGCGGTTCTGCGGTAGTATTCCAATGCTTCGCGCCTTGTGGGTTTATCGCCGTGAGAAACAAAAGGCACATCGCCGATTTCCAATCTGTCCGAAGTAGAGAAGAAAGTCATATTGGTTGGATAATGAAATAAAGAATTAACAATGCAACCCTTATCCAGAATCAGATGATTCTTATTTCGTTTTACGGCTTCAATACCGCAAGCCAAGCCAATCGGACCTGCACCGATAATGATAACATCAAATTTATTCATGGATTTAATAATATATTTTTTTATATGGAAAAAATAAATTTAACGATTTGAAAGTTAAAGTATTGTGCGAATGCGACAGGAAAACATAAAAAAAGCGGCAGGTAAGTGCCGCTTTAATTTTTTATCCGTTTACGTTTATCGTATTATTTCAATCAATGCCGAAGCAACAGTGTTGTCGTTATCGTCTAACAGGAACACTCTGTAAAAGCCGGGTTCTTCGAACTCCATATCACTTTCGTCGTTCCGTGCAAAGAAAACGTATTTCATATCGGGATCTACAACGAAATAGAATTTCTTGTAAAAATCAAAATCGCCCGTGCGGGGGTTGTATTTATCATACTGGACAGCAACATCGTCCAATCCCAGTGCATAATCGCTTTTAACCATTACGGTTAAATAGCCAACTGTAAATCTGTCGCTTACTCCAATTTCTCCGTTTCTTCCGTATTTTTCACAAAAATACAAAACCGGCTCGTTCTGAGCGAAAACAACTGAGTTCATCGCGAAAAATGAGATGAACAAAGCAAATGCAAAGAAAAGATGCATTTTTTTCATTGATAGTACTCCTTCTTGTTGGTTGTTTGTTTAATATTAACTTACTCTATTAAATTTCATGCCAGGTTATTAAATATTAAATAGTTCCTATATTTTAGAATATCGAGGCTTTTCTGTACCAACATAAACCTGATACAGAAATAAGTGCATATAAAAGTGTATAATGGAAAAAATCCTGCCTCCCTCGGAAGGAAAAATAATCTGGATAAGAATAGTTGGTGAATTTATTTAGTCCTTACATTCAATATGAAATTTTATATTTATAAAAGCAAGTAGTTACCTGTTTTTTTTATTTACCCGGTATCGGGTATTTTGTAATTCATTTTTATAGAAAAATTAACGGGAAAAATTTATGGCGATGAATGTGAAACACGTTTGTTTCGATCTTGACGGAACATTAGTCGATTCGAGAAGTACGATTTATAAGACAACATTAAAAGCACTAAGCGAAACAGGTATAAACAAACCGATACCTGAGGAAGAGTTCAATAAAACAATCGGGATGCATTTTATAGACATATTTAAAATCTTCGATATAGAATTAAATGACTTCGAAGAGTTTATAGGAATTTATAAAAAATATTATTTTGATTTTATTAACGAATCGACACTTTACCCCGGGGTTGAAAACATTTTAGATTATTTAAACAACGGAACCGGAGTGTATGTTTCGCTGCTTACAACCAAGGGGCAGGACCAGGCGGAGAAAATCATTCAACATTTTAAACTCGATAAGTATTTTAACTTTATAATGGGAAGAAGAGAAGGCATCGGTCATAAACCCTCTGCCGAACCGCTGCTTTTTATTTGTAACGAATTAAAAGTTAAACCCGAAGAGACAATGATTGTAGGTGATACCGAGCTTGATATTAACTGCGGTAAAAATGCCGGTGCAGTTTCATGCGGCGTTACTTACGGCTACCGCACCGAAGAAATTCTTATAAAAAACTCACCCGAC
>JAJRSV010000411.1 GCA_024278655.1 Bacteroidota bacterium
ATAACCGAAATGTGCGGCTATCTCGGCTAACGTAGGCGGGAATCCTCTTCCCTTTATCTGATTAATCAGGTAGTCGAGTATTTTTGTCTGGATCTCGGTTAATTCTTTCGGCATAGACACACCTTCGGTTGGTGAGTTACATTAGTATTTTGTTTTTTTTACTCGTTCGAAGTAAAAAATAAATACCATACATTTGTATGGTAAAAGTAATCAACACGGGATAATTAGTCAATAGCTAAATTCAGGCAGGGATAAAAAAAATCCTCTTCAAAACTGAATTTGAAGAGGATTGTGTGAAAAATAATATGGGGTTTATGCTTTCTGCAGGAATATTTTTTTGAGCGACTCAAGCATTTTCTCGCGGAATATCGGCTTCGAAATAAAGTCGTTGAAACCTGCAGCAATAAACTTCTCCCTATCGCCCGGAAGCACATAAGCTGTAACGGCAATTATCGGCACATCCTGGTAAGCGGGCATTTTGTGGATAATCTTCAGTGCATCCAGTCCGTTATATTCGCCCTGAAGGTTTATATCCATCACTATAAAATCAAATTGTTCCTGCTCAAGTAAAGGTAAAGCTTCTTCGAAACTGACTGCATACTTAATATCTTTCAAACCTCTCATCTGAACTTTAAAAAGGATTTGCGAATCGACCTGGTCTTCTATATAAAGGCAGGTTAGATTCGAAAGGTCCAGTTCATCTTCCGAACTCACAGGCGGCTTTTCTGCCACAGGTTCCACGGGCTGCTGAACAACGGCTTCGGGCTGTACTTCAGCTTCAGCAAGCGGCTCGTTAGCAGGCATAGTTTTTTCCTCTGTTTCAGCCGGTTGAGTAAAAGCAGACGGTGTTACTTCCTGCTCCTCTTCTATTTCAATACCATAATCTTCCTGCTCACCCGGTTCTTCCGGTTGTTCTTCGAATGATTGAACAGGTTGATATTTAGGCGGCTCTTCCTGTGCGGGAGCTTCCTGCTGAACCGGCGGCTCTTCTTTGGGGACTTCGGCAGCAGGCGGTGTTCCTTCCTTAACAACTTCTTCTTTCGTTTCGGGTACAGGCGGTTGTTCTTCAATAACAGGTTCGGCTGTTACTGGTGCTTTAATCTTAATCGGGAATACAAAACCGCACTCGTATTTTCCCGGCTCACTTTCCGAAGAAACAAATTTACCCTTTAACAGGTTTAGCAGTGCAATTGTTATATGTGCACCTAATTTCGAAATGCCTAATTCCTTCGGATCGACTTCTTCAACGAAAAGCTTTCTTAAAGTGGATGCAAGTCCGCTGGATGCAGCAGCAAAGCCGTCGCTTATCATCAACAGAAAGTCTTCGCTGTCAACCGGGTAAGCGGAAAAATAAATTTTGTTTTCTTTGCACAAGCGGCTTACAAGCCGGATGAGGTTATTTATAAAAGCATCAAACTTTTGCTTATCGGTTTCAAACTTTAACGAAGAAGAAATTCTTCCGTAAGCAAACTCAATTTCTCTTGTGCCGGTTATCTCGTAAATATCCCGGCTTAAGTCCTCAACAATCTCGGTAATACTATACTCTTTAATATCCCACTCATCTTTTTGCTTTTGAATTTCGGAATATTCAATAATAGAGTTCATCGTGCTTAAAAGTTTTGCACGGTTCTGATTGATAATATCAACCGCTTCCTGCTGCTCGGGCGAAAGCTTTTCTATTCCGTCGGTAAGTTCCTGTGCAAACCCCAGTATCACATTCATCGGTGTAAGAATTTCGTGGAAAACATTCGACAAAAAGGTTGTGTCCAAGCCAGCCCCGGATGAAGATCCCGGTTTCTCAACGATTACTTCCTTTACCACTTCCCTTACCTTTTCCTGTACCTCGCCTTTTTCCAGCTTGCCTATAATGGTAAACGAATCGATTTTTCCTTCGAAGTTGATGATTGGTACAGCAGTAAGTTCAACGGGAACCAACTTGCCGCCGGGAGTTTTAAACTCAACGTTTACGGTAGTCGGTTCGTTTAAATGCGATTGAAAAATTGTTGTGGTGATTGTAATCCTGTCATCATCCTTAACTAACGATGCAAGGGAAGAGTTTTTCAATTCTTCTTTTGATGACTGCAGAAACTGTGCAACGGATGCATTTACAAAAGTAATAATACCGTCGGCATCTGTTACAAACAGAAGGTCTTCGGTATTATCGAAAGCTACTTTGAATAACTGATTTTTCTTTTCGAGTTCCAGTCTATCGGTAACATCTTTTACGATATTAAAATGTGCATCCTTGTCGTTATACTTAAAACTCATTTTGCTTATTTCAACAAATACAGTGGAACCGTCTTTTCTTTTCTGCCTGAACGGTTTACTGAATTTGCCTTCGGCGGGTTGTTCACTCGAAGAACCAAGCAAAGTTTGAATATCCTCTGGTGTATAAAGATCGGTAAGATCCGTCTGTAAAAATTCATCACGCGAATATCCGTAAAGCTTTAAAGCCGCCTGATTAACCTCGAGGAATCTTAAGGTTTCTTTATCGTATATATAAATTGGTTCGGGATTATTTTGTATTAGAAACTCAAACATTCTTCCTCTGCTCTTAATTAGTTGTTGAAGACTATCCTCAAAATTAATTTTTTCGATTATTACCGAAAGTCCCGTCAGCTGATTTTCATCGTCAAAGTGCTTGTTCAGAAAAACCTGGTATTCTCTTTTCCCAAGGTTTTCAACAGCCAGGAACTTATTCAAATATAATTCCTTCCTGTTACCGGAGGAATTCAAAAATTTGCGTACTTCTTTAACGAAACTTTCAGGCAATATTTCTTCAAAATTCAGGCCATTCAAATCAATCGACTTATCACGGAATAATCTACTAAATTCTTCATTAAAAAGCTTTATAATGCCTTCGGTGGTAATAAATGCTGCTGCTTTAGGGAAATAATCAATAATTTTGTAAAGAATATCAACTAATTCTTTGCTCTCCTCATCCAATCCGGAAACACCTTTTGATTGGGAAACACCGATGATTGCAACGAGATTGTTCTCGTTATCGACCAGGGGTACTTCAACTATTTCCTCATCCTTCAGTTCGGTTATCTCCCTGAACGGGAACCCGTCGAGCACAATTGTGTTGAGAGTATGCCTGATATGATCCTGGACGGAATGATAAAACTCTTTCATATAACCGGGTACAAATTCATCAAAACTTTTTCCTTCAATCTGAAAAGGTTTTAACCCGAGACTCGAAGCCAGATACTCATTTGCTAAAATGCACTCGCCTTTATCGTCAACAATCCAGAAAAACCTGTCCCAGTCATCAACCAACTTATGAACAATCTCTTTACCGATTAAGGTAAGCGGAAACAACGATTCTACTTTTTCAATTACGGTTCTTACACCCGAATCAGAAATAATTTTTTCTTTATCTATAAGTTTATCTTTTATAGTGGTTTTATCGGTAAATCCTGCTACAATATTTCTCGGTATGAATGTGCACAACACATAAAATTTATTCGCCTGCTCATACGGATTAAGTATTAGCCGGGATTTTATTTTACTCCCCGATTTTATCTGCAGGTCGAAATGTTCAACATTAACGGGTTCGTTTTTTTCTGCCAATTTCTCGAGCAGCTCATCAAAATTGAACTTACAATCGTCTTCGAGATAATCCAAAATACTTCCCGGCTTCTCAAGCAGGTTGAACAATCTTTTTGCCTGCTTGTTGGAATACAAAATTTCACCCGAACCGTCTATTACAACAAACGGATCCCTGATGTTAACACTTATTGCCTCGAATATTTTCTGAAGAGATTTGCTCATTACAAAAATTCTTAATCCCTGTTTTTTTGAGTTGAATTATTTATGAATAAATTTTTTAATAAGTTACTTCTAATTTACTAATAGTTATAAAACTCTCAATTGCCCGTGTAAACGGTAACTTCGATTGAATAATCGGAAACATAAGTACCGTCGCCCGATCTCACACGATAAACATAGTACTTCATTAAATTAAGATTGCCGTCAAGATAAGAATTCTGATCGCCCGGGATTTCCGCTATTTGTACAAACTGCCCGTTAACGCTGTCCTTTCTTTCCACCTGGAACAGAGTATTGCTCTGATCGACATCAACCCAATCGAGCAGAACCTCGCCGTTGCCCAGATAAAATCCGCGAAGGTTTTCGGGTGCGGGAATATCGTACAGATAAGTTTTTACATACGCTTCGTTTGACCATGCGGAATCGGTGTTTGAAAATGCTTTTACCCGATAGTAATATTCTCCACCTGCAAACAATTCATTCGAGATGTCAGTAAAAGCGGTAACGTTTTTTTCAATAACTCCTATTGTTACAAATTCCGTATAGATTGTTCTTCGCTCGACAACAAATAAATTTTCATCGTCGCTGTTATCTTTCCAATTTAAATGAACCAATTTGGTGCCTCTTGCAACCGCCAGCAGATTTGTAGGCGGATAAAGATTTCCTGAGCTTCCAACTCCGGCAGTATTCACTTCGTCGCTGAACGGAGATGCTCCGAAACGGTTAAAGCTTTTTATCTTATAAAAATATATTTTGTTCGAGTCCAGGTTTTCATCATTCATATTAAAAACGTTTGCATCCACATCAGCATATTTTATGTAAGTGCCGTCAAAGTCCGTCTTCCTCCATATTTCGTAGCGGTCGACTTCTTTCGAAGAATCACTCCACGACAGGTTTATAGACGTGGGAGTAATTTTTGTGACTGCTAAATTATACGGAGCAGCAGGCGGAGAAACGGTTTCAATTATATGTACATTCGTTATTGATTCACTTCTTTTTGAAGTTCCGTTCTTATCGTAGTAAATAAGATAATATGAAATTGATTTTCCGGTAAACGACGAATCGAAATACATTTTCACTTCGGGTAGCAACCCGTTTGCTCCGGGCGGAAAGTTGCCTGCAAAGGAACCGTTTATGTAAAGCTCCATAAACTTAAGCGAGAACGGCGTTGATACGGAATAATCTATTACGGTTACTCCAACTCCAATTGTGTCATTCGATACAGGATAAAGAATTTGCAATTCGGTATTGCTTCCGGATGAATCCGCATCGGTGGGCAGACTTGTGCAGCTTCCCATTATAATCGCCGTAATTAAAAACACGCTGTATATTTTAATGCCGATGTTATTCATTCTTCTTTTTAAACTTTACCCTGAAAATTGTTTTCATTCCCGCCTGCAGGTACGGAACCGTTATAAAATATTTTCCGGAAGATTCATCGTATTCCATTTTAACGGAAACATCTGCTATTTCCGGCGAAAAGTATTTTACAGAAGGATAAAACTCTATCAGTAAATCCTTTACGCTTTGCTGATTGCGGTTTTCTACCGTTACCAAAAACTCTTTTTCCTTTTCGGTTCCGTTAACTGTAATTACTATATTTTCTCTTTCGTTTAGCGAAGTGATTAACTCGGAGTAGGTAAACAATTTCACATTTTCATTTTTCAACAAGCTGCTAACAGCTTTAATCATATCAATATTTATTGCAAAGCTTTTTTGATTAATCAATCTTAAGAACAAAATTTTATTATTCGCTTTGGCATCCTTTAAAGCCGGTTTAACTTCATCTACAACGTCTCCGGTTCTAAATTTTGCGAGATCAATAAATTCCAACGGGAGGTTTAATCTCTTGCAATTATTTTTGCTTGCGGATACGTAAACTGCTTCATCGTATATTGTGTAAAAGTTAAACGGGGTGATTTCATCATAGCTTAAGTTTCCAAACAGATTTTCTATTCTTATTCCGAAATATTTTTGGCGGCTGTGTTTTTCAAATTTCTTATAAATAACGTGACTAACTTCGCTTAAATCCTTACCGTTGTTATCCAGCCCGAACAAATCGATGTTAAGATTTATATCTCCCAAAGCGGCAAGTTTGGTAAGGTTCACACCGGAGTTTTTGAGTGAGCTAAAATCGATAAAGAAATTACTTTTAAGATTTAGTTCATAAAGCTCGTTCAATACATCTTTCGAAACTTTATTTAAATCAACAATAAGGTTCGATATAAGTACCGGAGTTTTATTTTTAACCTGCCATTGCGCCAACTGAAAAACAGGTTTGCCGGAAAGCCATTCGATGGAGTTAAAAATTATTTTCTCAACAATTTTCTCTTTTGATTTATCACCCGATATTTGAGACAACTGAAATCCGAACCAAACAATTCTTCCGTTGTTTTTTTCAACCGATACTACCGCTGATTTTTTATCTGGTTGGTACTCTGCCTGACTTAAGAATTTACCGCCTTTAGCAAAGAGCGGAGTAAAACGGTTCATCACAGTAAGTGACGAACCGAATGGAATGCCATTAGCTAAAAACGAGTCATCATTTATTGAAACACTTTCGGCAATTCTGCCGTTACTATTCAACGCATAAGCAGAAAAGCCGCAAAGAGAGCTTATGAAATTTTCCCTGTTCTTTTTTCCGTTTACATCGTAAGTACCCATCTTGCCGAAGATCAGCAATCCTTTTCCTTCGTTTATAAATTCGGTCAGGTTTTCTTTCGAGTCTTCCGATAGAACTTCTACGGAAGGAAGAATAAGTACGTCGACTTCAGTAAAGTCGTTGTCGTCTAAATCATCGTCGGTAAAAACCGTGTAGTGAATTTTCCTGTTGAGGAAGAAGAGTTCCCAATCCTGTATCGGATTGAACTGATTGTTGTCGGGATAAACGAGTTGTTTGGTAAGAGCAGAGTAAACCACACCTATACTTATATCGTTTACCGGCTGTGCGTTTGCAGCCGATAAGCAAAAAATAAACAACGCTATATTTATTAACAGTTTTTTCATAATATAAATAATAAACAAGCCGCCTTAATTATAATTGATTGATTATGATCATTAAGGCGGCTGTTACTGCAGTTAAGTTAGTCCTCCTCACTCAACCACTATCAAGCTTCTTATAAAACTTGTACTTGATCATAATCGATATAATATGTTCTCGATTCATCCGGCTTCAAATCGTCCACGTAAAGATATATTTCATTCGAGCCTGCCTGATGATTATACGTCGGCATTTTCGTTCCGATGATTTCGGTTTGAATCGATATTCTTTTTGCTTTGCTGTTCAAATCTATTTTAACAACAATGCCTGTTACTTCTTCGATGCCGGGATTCGATATTGTAACCGCCACTCTCGATTTACCGCGCTGCTTTGCAACCAATTCAACGTAATCTTTCTTTCTGTACCAGTCGGTTATCTTATCGGCAGTGGTTATCCAGAATTTCTTCTTCTTTAATTCATCGATTACGTTTTTAACGACTTCGATATTTTCCGGTCTGCACTGGTAATTCGGATGAATTTTAAAAACATACAACCCGCCTTCGAACAATACCCTGTCGATATCTTCCTGATAAGTATAAAACTGAAACTCGTTTTGAGTAAGTCCGAAATCTCTTATAACTTCATAATCATCGCGTGATGATTTTGTTATTGAAAGTATTCTTTTATCGCCTCTTATAATCGTACGGGGAACCGACCTGTCGGTAAGCGAATCGGTAAGCAAATATTCGTAGCCTGCATCGATAACAGCACGGATTGTATTCTCATCGAACAATCCGTAATACGGCAGGAATCCGTTAACCTGCTTCTTTGTAATTTTCTCTAAAGTGAGTTTTGCATTCTTTAATTTTTTAAGCTGAACTTTGTACTCATTCAGTTTGTTGATTGTGTCGTTTACCGAAGCAAGGTATCCGATATCGACAATTGCCGAAACCTCACCGAATTTTGAAAAATAGTGAACGAGTTCGGAGTTATTCTCTGCAAAATAAGGTTCGACAAAAAATGTGGCTTTAACTTTTTCCTCATTCAGAATCGGAAAAAGATTTCTTATGTTGTAAGCATCATCGGAAACGGACGGAAGAATAACCGCAGCCGCACCGAATCCCGAGGGCCAATCTTTAATGAAAGCTATAGGTTGCTTCAGCAGCCAGGTTATACAGTTTTTGAACAAGCGATCGAAGTAAACATAATCTTCGTGAACACCGATAACGGAATTGATTTCGAATCCCATCCACACGAACCTTCCGCGACCGTAAGTTCCGTAAATCATTCCCGCACTTTTTTTAATACCTTCGCGAACCAATCCTTCTTCGAGGCGGTAGTTATACCAAAAGCTTACCTGCGTGGTTCGCGGGTCGAGTACTTCAACTGCAACCGGTTTATCCCATGTTGCCACCCGAAGCGGATAACCTGTAGGAATATTTGCGGTTATAGGCAGGTTGCCTCTTAGAGTATGAATTTTTGTGAAGTCATCGTTTCCAATCTCTTTGGAAAACTTAGCTCCGAACACTTCCGAAAAGAATTCCCAGCCGCGCCATTTTCCGTCTTCTGAAAAAGTAGCAACGCCTGTGGTTGCAAAAACGCTTCCTCCGCTGTCAAGATATTTTTTTATCTGAATGATTTCCCTGTCGCTTAACGACTTAGCACCGGGAAGCACAAGCAATTCGTAATTGAAGTGTTCCCCCCTTTCAATATCCTCATCTTCAAGAATTACATATTTTTGATTTTGAAGATTAAGAAATTTTTTCCAGGTTGTTATGTTATCCTCAACCCAGGTGCTTTCGTCGGGCATCATGTTCTTCGTAAATTGCGAATGTAGTACAGCAATGCGCGGTTTGCTTCCTATAATTAGTTTTTCAACCGACTCGGTATTCGGAATAAGGTCATCGACCGAATAACGACCGAATACACTGCCCAAAACCAGCAGATAAACAAGAAGAGAAGCTAAAACAATAATGAGACCGACAATAATTATCAGTCCCTTACTCATTCCCTTTTGTTCTCTTGTTACCGCCACCTTATAGTACCGGCGTTTTGATCTTCTTTGGTTGTAACATAACCCTGCGAAGTAAACTTCATAAACTTCGGCTCGGCAGGTCTTCTTTTAAAACCGCTTCTTGTAGTTTTCTTGCCTGTTCTGCCGTAAGCATCGGTAACGGGTTGAACCGTACGGTAATGCTGCGGTGCTAATGATTCTTCGGTTAAAGTTTTATCGAGAACCAGTTTCTTGCCGCCGATTTCGGAAGGTTCTACCAGTTCTGCCTGTTCGGTTTCAACACCTTTCTTAACTTTTCTGTCAGCTTCGCCTTCCTGAATTTTGTACAGGATGTAAGCACCAACCGCAAGTATAAACGTACTGATTGTAGCTACAAGTATTATTGTAGATAAAATTGGAATTAGTTCCATAGCTTGCCCTTGCTATTTAATTATATAATAATTGCCCTCTTGAAAAAAATCAACCTGCTCTTTCGAGCTTCCCCCAATGCATTTTTATTCCTAAAAATTCCTCGATAGTTGACATAGCTTTACAAATATCGATTATAAGAATAAAAACCATTCTGTAAATTATTGCATAAGCCACAAGACGAAACTCCTCTTTTTCCGCTGCCACGCAATAGATAGCAGTCATCAAATCGAGTAACGCCAAGCCCGCCCACCAGAAAAAGATGAGCGAAGTAAATCCGAATGCCAATGCCGCAAAAATAAAAAACGCATGCGCCGCAATGTTCATTGCCGGCCAAATCAGCGCTTCGTAAAACATCGTCCACAGTATAAACGTATTACCAAAGTTTATCGTCGGGTTTACCAGCAGCTTTTTATGTTTGCGTATCGACTGCAGAATACCCCTCGTCCATCTGTAGCGCTGCTTTAGTAATTGTCGCAACGTCGACGGTGCTTCGGTGTAAGAGATGGCTTTTGGTTCGTAATAAATCTTCCAGCCGTCTGCAAGCAACCTTAACGTTATATCGGCGTCTTCGGCATAAGTATCGTTTGCATAAAGTCCGATATTCTCAATCGCCTTTTTCCTGAAAAGCCCGATGGGTCCGGGAATAATGTTCACTAATTTCAAATAACTCTGCGCGCTGCGTGCCATGTTCAAACCCTCAACCTATTCCAGCGCCTGTAAGTCGGTAAAAAAGCTGCCGCGGTTCAGAACTTTTACGTTACCCGCAACCGCACCAATTTCGGGATCGGCAAAATGTCTTATTCCCATTTTTATCGAATCCTTAGATAACTGCGAATCGCCGTCCATACACAAAACAAAATCAGCCCTCGATAATTTTATTCCGCTGTTAAGAGCAATTGCCTTTCCGCTGTTCGGTTTGCTGATTAAAGAAATTTTAATCTTGTTATAAACACCTTTTCTGTACCCGACTAACTTTTCGGCAACTTCTTTTGTGTTATCGGTTGAGCCGTCGTTTACGATTATTATTTCGTAATCCGCATAATCAAGTTCAAGCAGCGACTTAACGGTTCCTTCTAACAGTTTGCCTTCGTTATAAGCAGGTATGATAATCGAAACGAAGGGCTTAAAATTATCTTTCGGCTTGAAAGTGTACTTGTTCAGATTCAAATATGCCAGTACAAGAATAGCAAAGTACCTTACAAGCAAAATCACCAAAAAAATTACCAGTGCAACAATTATCGAATACTCAAGTAAAGAACTAAACGATAATACCGTCATCGGCAGTGTATAAAGGATTATAAGCAAAAGTATCAGCGAAAAAATACCGCTGATAAAAATCCGCCTGATAATCCTGCGCTTCCGATTTTCGTCTGAATGATTACCGTTTTGGTAGGTAATCTCTATCCGGCTTTTCTTCAAAATTTTATAATTTTCTGTTGAAAGATTTAAATGACACGAACCCCAAAATTCAACAATAATGCCACTAAAAAGGGGTTTTTCGGTATGATTTGGAAGGTTTTATACCACCCGAATGATACAATATTAGATAATCAATTTTTGCTGTATCATTATAGAACAAAAGATGAAATATGCTTGATTTGATTTTCGCGAATAAGAAAGATTTCGTTTTAGATTTTGAAGTTTTTGAAGGAATTCTTTTTAAAACTGAATCTGCATTTTGCACCGGTTAAAGTGTAAGATTAAAGCGACCAGTAAAGCGATAGACCGAACGAGTACGAACTGTAACCCTTTAACTGCTGAACGGTTGTACCGAACGATGTGCTTGCCTGAAGAAAGAGGTTCCTTTCGAAATAAAAACGGAAGTAAGCGTAAAGTTCTCTCAGCACAAAATTATCCGTGGGAATTAAACCGACTCTGCCTTTAAGGTTAAGCGAAAATCTTTCTTCTTTTACTGCATCCCAATCGACCCACAAACTGTGCGATTCGAAATTTTGCGGAGACCAGTAAAGCGGAGTAAGATTATTGAAGTTGTAATAGTAATATTCATAACCTACGCCAAAAACTTTTTCGAATATTTTTCCCAAGCGGAATATTAATCTGCTTCCGGCATTATCATCCGAAACTGAAGTGTATGAGTAATCCGCACGGAGCAGTATCGAGTTTTCGGTAATGTACTCACCCGTAAAGAGCAGATAGTTTGCTGTTAACCTGTTCTCAACCAGAAACGGCGAGTAAAGAATTACAGCCGCATCCGATGAATAAAACGAAGCGGCAAATGTATATTTATTTTCTTCCTGTGCTTTTATACCCGCTTCGAAAATGGTTGTGTTTTCAGCGGAACGGAAATCGATTATTCCGCCGCCTACAAATCCGGTAACGGTTTTGCTGAAAGTAATAAAGCCGTCAAGTTTATAAATATTCAGATTCAACCTCCCGGCATCGGAAGATATAAAGCCGAAGAAACCGCCGGCACCAAGCGAAAGATAACTTGTTATTCCCATCTCAACTCTTAAACCCTGGCGGCTGTATGTAAAATCGAGATTGTCGTTAAAGTAGTAGCCGTCCGGTATGATTGAAAAATATGTGGGGAAAGCACCTGCCGAATAGCCGTCGAGTCCGGCACTACCAAGCCAGTTCATTCGCTTTTGAAGAATGTACGAAGTAGGTGCAATTGCCAACAACTCTTCGTAAACAGAGCGTGCGTTTTTGTAATCGCCCATTTTCATATACGAATCGCCTAAAAAGAGTTTGGCTTCGGCATCACCGGGATTTTGCGCAGCCAATTCTTCAAAACTTAAAAGTGCATTCAACGAATCGCCCATCCAGTAATAAACTTTTGCTCTTTGTTTCGCCAACTCGTAATCGCCCGGATATTTATTGATTAGTTCGTTATAAATTTCTACGGCAGTGTTATAATCTTCCTTACACAAATATGCTTGTGCCAGTTCTTTTTTCAGATATTCATCGGCTGATGAATCGGCAAAATATTGGTTGTAATACTCAATGGCTTTATCGCATTCTTTATTGAACGCATACTCCCTTGCCTTCTCCAATTTAGAATACAATGCCGATTCGACATTACGCTGTGATTGAAGTTGAATAGATTTTTCCAATCGTACCAAATCTTTGTTGTAAGGATCGATTAAAAATCCCCGGTTCACATAAAGCTTTGCACTTGTTAGATTATTCTTTTGATAATTGAGAGAAGCAAGCCCGATAAGCGCCTGTAAGTTCTTCGGGTCTTTCTCTAAGACTGCGTTAAAATTCTTTTCCGCTTCATCAAGGTCTTCGTTCATCCAAAGCAGCACCTGTCCGTTAAGCAACTGATAGTCTGTGTTGCCGGGCTGATGCGAAAGCAAAACTTCCAGATCATTCCTTGCGTTGTTCAGTTGTTTGTTCCATGCAAGTGCCTGCGCTTTACGGTAACGGATGTCATCATCATCCGAAATTGTATTCAGATAATTATTGTACAAATTAATTGCATCGTTGTACTTACCAAGGTTGGAATAGTATCTTCCCAACTCAAGAATTTTTTCTTTATCGGCGGGATTACTGCTCACATAATTTTTCAACACTTCAATCCGATTTGCGTAATATTCGTTTCGCTTATCGAAGACTTCCCTTTTCTTCGTTTCGTACTTTTCAGTACCGCTTTCGGTTAATGCAAGTTTATTCACCTGTTCAACCGCCTCTTCGTAACGGTTATGTTTTATCAGCTCATCGATTAGTTTGTAACGGGTGTTAACATCCTCCGGATTGTTTTTTAGTTTACGGTAGTATCTGTCGATAGCATAAACTTTATGCTTACGGTAAACAGGTAAACCGTAATTGTACCTTGTCGTTGTATCGTTAACCGTGTAAATGTATCCTTTACCTCTTGCAAGGTCGTAACCGTCCAATGCTTCTTTGAAGTACGGACGAAGTTCGAGTGCCTTTTCAAACGCTTTAATTGCGGTCTTCTTTTTACCGAGCCACATTGTAAAGTAACCGTAACGCGACCAGATGCGATGATCGTCGGGATACATTTCGGTATAGCGTTTTAATATCGGTTCGCCTTTTTTGATGTGATTGTTTTTTGCGAGTATTTCGGTATAGCGTAAAATCTCGTCGGCGGATGCTTCTTCCCTTTTCAGATATTCATCGTACCACTTTTCGGCTTCTTTCCATTTGCCGAGATTTTTATAGCTCTTGCCTATCTCAAGATAATTACGCGGCTCAAGCGGATTGATGGCAATTTCCCTCTTGTAACCTTCAATTTTGTTATAGATGAGAATGTCCCATTCTTCTTTAACTCTTGCAAGATTTTTATGGTAGGTTTCATTACGCGGATCTAATTTCAGAGCTGAACGGTAATCGTAAACAGCCATTTCGAATTGTCCCCTTCGCTCGAAGCAGGAACCACGTAAGCTGTATCCTTCCGGATTCTGCGGCTCGGCAGAAATATAACGGTTCAGTATTTCTATTGCTTCGCCGTACTTTCCGCTCTTCATCAGGTTTTGTGCTTCAAACTTCAGCGATTCACTTTGCGGCTGGGCAAACAAAGAGAAACTCATAAGCAAAAACAATATAGCTGCTTTTACGGGCTTCATGGTAATTTTAGAATGTTATGTTTGGGAATGTTTGTCCTTGGCAGCCGGATTTTCTGCAAGAACCTGTGCAAGCATTTCTTCAGCGTTATGAATTTCTTTACTGACTGTAACCGGGTAAACCGAAATGTATTCGGAAACAGTTTGAATATATTCCGGGTCGTCGTTCGGCAGGTTGATCTTCATTTTAGCTATTAATTTATTGACCGCATTCTTATCATCTCTTG
Source organism: Bacteroidota bacterium (assembly GCA_024278655.1). Taxonomy (GTDB): domain Bacteria; phylum Bacteroidota; class Ignavibacteria; order Ignavibacteriales; family Ignavibacteriaceae; genus BMS3ABIN03. The sequence goes on from JAJRSV010000411.1 coordinate 13,951, forward strand.
CCATCAATACCAAAACTTTGTTCTCGACACTGCAAATCTTATCCTTCTTATCTGCCGCAAGTCTTATGGCATTTTTTAATTGGTTCAGGGTTATCAGGTTTTTCTTTTCGGCAAGTTCATCAAGACGGATGGAAACCAGTGTAAATGTTTGTCCGGTTATCTGGTACATTGCAATCTGGTTGTTCAGTATCAGCCTGAAATCATCAAGCGAATAGATATTAGTAAAAGCATAAGCATCGGAGGGAAGTTCAATTTCGGTAAGCGGTTTATATTTTTGGTCTGCTGGTGAGACGGGCTGCGGTTCCAATCCGGTTTTTGTAACCGGTTTGAAATCGACCTGAATGCCTTTGTACGGCTCCACAAAATAAGGCGCTGTAAATTTTCCTTCGGTATGACCGATGTTCGGCGTGATTGTCATCGTTCCGGGTTGTAAACGGCTGACTACGTCGGCGTGTTTTTGTAAGAATATTACTCCGGTAGCTGATTCGGTGAGTGCATCTACTATTGCCTGTGAGGCAGGTGTTGCGGGTTCACTTAAAACGTACAAACTCGTTATTCCCGTATCCTCTATTTTTTCGGTCGTTTCGGCAAAGGTCTCTTTTAAGAACGGGATATCGCTGAACCCTATAAGGGGAGTCAGCTCATCGAAGACAATCTTGTTAGGATTATACTGTTCGACAACCGATACAATATCTTTAAGATATTCTGCCAAATATTCGTCGGGATTTTCCATCTCGTCAATGTTTGCAGGAGGAGTTACTCTTACTACGATAATTAAATTTTTATTCATATAGTGCTGCAAGTCAATATCAATCGACGCAGCATGAATCATCAAGTCTTTCGGTCGCATCGTCGTAAAAAAGAGGCAAACCTCTTTTTGCTGCGCACACTCGAAAGCGTATTGAATCGCTAAAAGAGTTCTCCCTGATTTGCGTGGGCCTATTAAAAAATAAGTGCCGCCTTTATAAAGCCCTCCCCACGCTAAATCGACAAGAGGAATCCCTGATGGGAGTAACTGTATTTTTTTTGTCATATTTTTGGAAAATTTTACTCTTTTTAGCCAAATTCTATGCCGGATTCTCAATTTGTGATTATAGCTGTTTTATGGCTTTAGGTCAAAAATTTTGGACTAAACAGAGACAGATTAAATTTTGATGTATTATTATGCTACAGTGAAATTCGCCCCGGAGTAAAGTTATTGAATGATAAAAAATTGAGAATTGCTAAATATTAAAAAACGAAATGAATTTTTAAGAAGCGCTAAAGTCTACTTCCGGTTGGAAAACCAGCCGAACAAAAACAGCGCGGTTGCATTTCCGAAAATTGTGGCTTCGTTAGTTAAGTAATCATCCCAATCGTCGTTGTAAACAATCTCACTGCTATTGAATAATGCAAATTTACCTGAGGAAGATTCAATATTATAATCTTTATATAGCGATATGTTAACCGGTCCGCCCACAACCGCACCGGGCACACCGCTTTTATAAAAATATGCAATCTGATGATGAGGTTTTATCGGATAGTTTGAGCCGGTTTTTGTGATGAAAGAAACACCCCACGGATTTCTTCCTAACACATAATCTCTTTGTAAAGTAATAAGCGAATCAAACTGATTACTCCTTGTTAAGTCCTTATATAAAATTCCCTGCAGTGCAGAGCCCAAAAACGAAATAACACTTCCCCACGAATAATCACCCGGTTCATTGAATAACGAACTATCTTTAACTGAGTTGAAATGAATAAGACTGTTTTTAATATAACCTGAAAAGCGTGGCACTACTTTAGCGAGCTTATAATGAGCAAGTGCGTTAACGTCGCCCCAGCTCCACCAGTAATCGGAGCCGGCGCTGTCGCCGAATTGGACTGCATAATTCAGGTAATCGTTATTACCCGTAGCATTGTAAAGCTCGATTGCACCGAGTGCAAGCTTTCCTAAATAATTTTTATCCTTATAAAATTCCGGCATCGTATCGATATCAACGACTTCATCAATAACGGAAAATTTTTGAACGGCGGCTGAAAGACACCTGTTCGCAAACTCATCATCTAAAAATCTTTCGTTCCAGATTACCGAAGCCAGACTCATTACCGCACTAAAAATTCCAATCTGATTTTTCCCGATACCTGCAAATCCGGGGCGGTCAAATTCCAGCGAATCATCTTCGGGCATCCTCCAACCTACTTTATGATCACGTTCATCCTGTACTTGTGTTATAAAGAATGTATCGTTAAAGTTGCTTCGCAGCAGCCAGTCCAACCCTATTCTTGCTTCTTCAAGAATATCGGGAACGTTGTTGTTATCGCTATCAAAGCCGAACTTTTCTTTATCGAACTGATATGAGAAGAGAAGCATATAAGTTGTTAAAGCAGTAGTCGAAAAGAACTTTATATAATCGCCGGCATCGTGCCAGCCGCCGGTTACATCGTAAGCCGAACTATCGCTGAATCCGGTTATTTTTGTTGCATCCTGCAAGTGGCATTTATCGTGCAGGTACGGATGAGTAGGACCGCAACGCTGTATTCTGAAAAAGACCATTAACGAATCGACAACCGGAGTAAATACATCCACGCCAATTTTAAACGGAAAAGATTTTTCGTTTCCTATCACAACAAAGTAACTTCCCGGTAATCTAAAATCGCTAAAGTCGAAAGTGTAACCATACTTAAAGCCGCCGTAGTTCAGTTTACTTTTTATTATTGAACCTTCGTAAACCGTTTTACCGTTTCCGGAATTCCTTATAAAAAATTTTTGATAAGGAATCTCGTTTTCCGAAATGATTACACCCGATTTAATATCACCCGGCAAATATCCGACCTGGTTCAGGCGGAGATAAAATTTTGGTGCCGGAAAAATATTCGCAATGATAAATAAGGTAAGACATACTGTGAGGAAAGATTTTAGTTTCATAAATTCAAAACGTTTCGGGCAAATAAAAATTAAACGGCGGCACTGTTCGATGCTTTGAGGCATCTTTTTATTGTTTCAAGCAGACTTTCTTTTTCGAGCGGTTTTTCGATGTAATCGTTTGCCATTTTTTTAATTTCATCTTTTTCTTCTTCCGGCAGGTCGTATGCAGTTGTTACAACCACCGGAAGAGAATTCAAATTCAAGTCGCCGCGTATCTGTTCGAGGATATTCCTTCCGTTCATCTCGCCGTTCAAATTCAGATCGAGCAATACAAGGTCGTATCTGTTTTGCTTCAATAAATTTAAAGCATCCTCGGCATTATCAACCAACTCAACATCATAAATATCACGTAGGTTAACCTTAATGATTAATTGTGTTTCGTTATTGTCTTCGATAACGAGTATTTTCTTTTTTTCAGATTCCAATTCAGTTATCCGTCAATTACAATTAACTAATTGGTCTGTTTTTTTTCTTCAAAAGCCGTCCCTAAAATTTTATCCCATAACGGAGAACTTACACCGAATCCAAGTTTGGGATCCTGGTAATGATGAAGCATGTGATGATTTTTAATAGCCAGCCAAAACTTACTGTGCATATTAAAGTGATGAATAGCATAATGCGTAATGTCGTAAAAAAGATAACCGACGATGAATCCGCCAAAGAAAGGATAAACCAAAACGCTGCCGAAAACCAAACGGAAAATAATAAAGAAAATAACCGCAAGCGGAATACTTGCCGAAGGAGGCATTACCAAACGCTTCGAATCGTTCGGGTAATCGTGATGAACACCATGAAAAATAAAAGTTATCTTTTTACCGAATTCCGATTTAGCAGGGAAATGGAAAAGATATTTGTGAAGCATATACTCTGAAAAAGTCCAGAAGAAGAGTCCTCCGAAAAATAATACGGCAACTTCACCAATCTGTATATTAAATTTGAATAACGAAATGTAGAGTGCATAAGCAACGACCGGTACATAAACAAATAACGGTACCGTCCAATGTACTTTCGATAAAGCTTCCATAAAATCGTTTTTAAACATCCTTACGGTTTCATCTTTATTGGAAACATAATTTTTAGCCATAGTATCTCCTTGGGTTATTTTTAGAACCGAAAATTAATAATTATTTCATCAATATTAAATTATCATTTTTTAATGAATCTCAAAAATTGATTGCGTTAATCAAATAATCCTGTTTTAAGATTAACGCCGATTCCCGGTCCATCGTTCAGAATAATTTTTCCGTCATTATAAGGCAATCCTTCAAACGGGTCGTTCGAAATAAGCAGCGGTCCGTCAAGGTCTATCCAGTCTGCCTGCGCCGAAATATGAGCGGCTGCCTTAACTGCACAGGATGTTTCGGTCATACAGCCAATCATAACTTTCATCCCGAACTCTTTCGCCTTTTCAATCATCTTCAACGCTTCATTTATCCCGGTTGATTTCATTAGTTTAATGTTCACACCGGAGTAAACTCCTTTAACCGCTTCCAGGTCACTTAATCTTTTTACTCCTTCGTCGGCTAAAACGTGTAACGGGCTTTTTTCCGTTAACCATGCAATGTCGTCAATCTTTTCAGCCGGAAGCGGTTGTTCGATAAGCAGCACGTTTCTTTCCTTCAGCCAGTAAATCATATCGATGGCGTAAAATTTATCTTCCCATCCCTGGTTCACATCCACGAACAACCATACATCGGTTAATGAGTGTATAGTATTAATAATTTGCTTATCGTTTTCGGAACCGAGTTTTACTTTGTAATATTTGAAACCCTCCGCTTCTTCAATTTTCTGCTTCAGCTTTTCTGCGGAATCGATACCGAGTGTAAACGAAGTGAAAAGATGAGAAGGATTCTCCAATCTCAAATAATCGTATAAAGGAACGCCTGCTAACTTACTCATTAAATCGTGCAAAGCAATATCTACGGCGGCTTTTGCAGCGTTGTTTCCTTCCGAAAGATTATCCAAATAATTAAGAATGCTGTTTAAGTCTAACGGTTCGGTAAAATTTTGCAGGTCGACTTTCTTCAAGAAATCCAAAACACTTTCCTGCGTCTCACCCAAATACTGCGGAAGCGATGCTTCGCCGTAACCGGAAACACCTTTGTGAGTTATCTTTAACAAAACACTTGGAGTAGTATTACGTGAATACGAAGAAACAGTAAATGTATGCTTCAGTTGTAAAGTGTACGGAATAAATTTTAATTCCATTTTTTCCTGCTGTTAAAATGCTTTTAATCGAATATCCTCACTGTAAATTAAAAATAATCGGGCTAAAAACTGAACCGGGGCAATTCGGGGCAAAAGTAAATTTTCTTACTTTATTCAATTTTAATTTGAAATTGAAGCTTAAAGTTTTCATATTCACAACAATAATTTTTCTTCTGTTCAAAATATTCAACTAAGCGGAGTAGCAATGCCTCAGAATACCGAACGAGAACAATGGGGAACTAAAATAGGATTGATACTTGCCGTTGCCGGAAACGCCGTGGGGTTGGGAAATTTTTTAAGATTTCCTGTTCAGGCGGCACAGAACGGCGGCGGTGCTTTTATGATTCCTTACTTTATTTTCTTTTTGATTTTAGGAATTCCTTTGATGTGGATTGAATGGGGTATCGGAAGGCACGGCGGCAAATATCGCCACGGCAGTGCTCCCGGTATGTTCGATGTTATCTGGAAACATAAAATGGCAAAATACTTCGGTTCACTCGGACTCTTCATCTCGATGGTTATTCTTATCTACTACACTTACATTGAATCGTGGACACTCGGCTTCAGTATTTTTTCTGTACTCGGTTTATACTCCGGCGAAACAAGCGAAACGATGCGCACATTTCTTTCAAGCTACCAGGGAATAGGAGAGAGCGCACATTTTTCATCCATCTGGCCGGCTTACTTTCTGATGTTGCTAACCTTCACAATTAATTTCTGGATTTTGTTCAAGGGTATTTCGAAAGGAATAGAAAAGTTAGCACGCATTGCAATGCCTCTGCTCTTTTTGTTTGCAATTATTCTGGCAATAAGAATTGTAACACTCGGCACACCCGATCCGTCGGTTCCCGAAAATTCTGTTGCAAACGGTTTCGGTTTTATCTGGAACCCGAACTTTTCGATGTTAGGCGATCCTAAAATATGGCTTGCTGCTGCGGGACAGATATTCTTCACTCTTTCGGTAGGTATGGGCACAATCCACGCTTACGCAAGTTACCTTAAGCCGGATGACGACATTGCGCTTTCGGGATTGACCACCGCTTCCACAAACGCTTTTGCCGAAGTAATACTCGGTGCATCGATTGCTATTCCGGTTGCGGTTGCATTCTTCGGACTTGACGCAACGAGAGAGATTGCTTCGGGCGGTGCATTTAATCTAGGATTTGTTTCCATGCCTATAATTTTCGGAAGCGATGCTTTTCCGATGGGCGAGTTGTTCGGGTTTATGTGGTTCCTGCTTCTTTTCTTTGCCGGTATTACCTCGTCCGTTGCAATGGGTCAGCCGGTAGTTGCATTTTTAGAAGATGAATTCGGGATGGACAGAAAAAAAGCTGTTGCAACTTTGGCAATCGTTGTTCTTGTTGCAGTGCAGTTTGTAGTCTTCTTCCTTAAGTACGGTTTCCTCGATGAGATGGATTACTGGGCAGGTACTTTCGGATTGGTTGTATTTGCATTGATTGAAACAATATTGTTTATGTGGGTTTACGGTGCCGATAAAGCATGGAAGGAAATGAACGCCGGCGGCGATTTTACAATCCCAAAAGTTTTCTATTACATTATGAAGTACGTTACACCTATTATTCTTATGATACTTTTGGTTTGGTGGGGAGTTCAAAGCGCAATTCCGAAACTTTTACTCAGAGATGCCGATCCGGCTAACGTTCCTTATATATGGGGTGCAAGAATTTTGATGTTGGCAATTGCATCGGGATTGATTTACATCGTTAAGAAGGCGTGGGATAATAAAAAGAGCGAGGAGATAGGTTAATGGGTTTAACAACTGAAGGAATAATCTTTTTAGCGTTTGCATGGGGTTCGATTTTGGTGCTGACAACATACTGTTTTTACAAGGTTATCAAATCGGAAAGAAGAGATAAAAAAAGAGACAGCGGTTAGCTGTCTCCTTTTTAACTTAGAATTTCATTTAATCTTTAAGGAAATATTTCGCCTTCGTCATCGCCGTTAAACTTTCCTCCCTGAACGGGTTTATGTGCGATGTTGCTTTCGGAACTTGTAAGCTTAATTGCTCCGCTTTCAACGTGATGGTATAACAAATCGTTTTCAATCAGGTAATAAAACTGTTTTTTAAAATCATCTACCGAAATACCTGCAGTTGCCGCTAACTTAGCAAGTTCGTGCGGGTCTTCAAAATCCGCCCGGTTTAATCTTAACATATACTTGCGTGCTATATAAAACGATTCCGATCCCGGGTCTACCATTCTTACTCTTGTCCGGTTGGTTACCGGATCGAGAATATCTTTGAAGTAAAGCGGAACGAACCTTCCGTTCTGAATGGAAACCATTGCACCGCTGCCTCCGTCGAGTATAAATTGTGCGGCGGAGAAGCCCAGGTCACGTGTGTATTCCATATCGAATGGAATGGGGTCGGCACATCTTAACTCGTAACCGATGTTTTTTGCAACGATAGTGGACTTAAGATTGAACTGTTTCAATCTTTCCTGAACTTTCATCTTAAGAATTTCGCCGAAATTAATTTCAGCTATTCTTATGTTGTTATGTGCATCCCTTTCAATATCGGCAAGCTGTTCCAGGTCCTGTCCGGTTAAACGTTCAACCAAACCTTCGGCAAGAATTGCAACACCGTCCATCTTACCGTAGCTCATTCTTTTAATTATTGCACCTACAAGAATATCGACGATATGATTAAGACGAATCTCGTTTCCCGGAAATTCCTCGGGAATGAGCGTTAAAGTTGCACCGGTTGCCTTGCCTATACCCAATGCAAGATGCCCGGCTTTTCTTCCCATCGAAACAACAAAGTACCAACGTGATGTTGTTTGTGCATCGACCATAAGATTTTTAACAACCTCAACGCCAATATGTCTTGCCGTCTGAAATCCGAACGTTGGGATACCGTGCGGAAGGTCGAGATCGTTATCGATTGTTTTAGGCACATGCACAACTCTTATTCTGCCTGCGGCAATCTCATTCACTTTTAAAGCACTATAAGCCGTATCGTCGCCGCCGATTGTAATAAGCTTGTCAACATTCAACCGCAGCAGCGAGGTAACAGAGTTTTCCAATTGCTTATCGCTTTTGGTAGGATTTGCCCTCGAAATCCCGATATAAGAACCACCGCGAAAATGTATGCGGCTAACGTTTTTAATCGTAAGGTCTTTAACGTGAGTAATATCGCCTTCCATTATCCACTTGAACCCATCCTTAACACCAATAACCTCCACCCCTTCAACTTCTGCACGGATTGTAGCCGCACCGATAACGCTGTTAATTCCGGGTGCGGGACCCCCGCCAACTAATATCGCAAGTTTCTTAGGTGCAATCGACATAATCTATACTCCTGTTCTTTTCGTTACCTGGATAATCACTCACTAATTAAGCACTTTAAGCTTTGCGAACTTAAGCATCAACTGTTTTACGTTATTGCCTTCGAACTGCACCGTGGCTTTTATCATATCGCCCGAGCCGGTAATATCTGTAACTTTACCCAAGCCGAATTTTTCGTGCATAACGCGGCTGCCGGGTCTTACATCTATATTGCCTTGATTGAAGTTGTAGTAATCAACCGAATCGAAGTACTCGTAATAAATCTCTTTTCTGGTTTTTCTGTATGCGCGTCTTCCAACGCTTCCGTTTACTTCATGAATAGTTTCGGGATCAAGTTCATCGATAAACCTTGACCGGCTTTGATATGCAACTTCGCCGAAACGGTACCTTGATCTTGCATGCGAAATGTACACTTTCTGCTGTGCACGTGTCATGCCCACGTAGAACAGTCTTCTTTCTTCTTCAAGTGTTGCATCGGAGTTGAACTTATTCGAAAGCGGGAATATTTCTTCCTCACAGCCGGAAAGGAACACAACCGGGAACTCAAGACCCTTTGCACTGTGCACGGTCATAAGCGTTATTGCGTTCTTATCGTCTTCGAGCATATCAACACCTGAGATAAGCGATACTTCTTCGAGGAAGTCTTCTAACTTTGCATTTTTATTCGAATCGGAAAACTCGCTTATTGCCTG
>JAJRSV010000412.1 GCA_024278655.1 Bacteroidota bacterium
AGAAGTATGACCGCCGAGGATATCAAACCGAACCGTCTTGAAAAAGCGAAGTATCAAATCTCTAACTTAATTCAAAAGCTGCGTGGTGACAGAATCGGTTTAATAATTTTCGCCGGACAAGCGTACATTCAATTTCCTTTAACGACTGATTACTCGGCTGCAAACCTGTTCCTTTCTGCTGTTGATGTGAACTCCGTTCCGACGCAGGGAACTGCAATCGGTTCGGCTATAAAGCTTGCAACATCATCGTTTGATTCGTCTAATACAGAGAAAGTAATTATTGCAATTACCGACGGCGAAGACCACGAAGGCGATGTAATGGAAGCCGTTAACGAAGCGGTTGAAAAAGGAATTAAAATTTATACAATCGGACTCGGCTCAACCGCGGGTGTTCCCATTCCAGTCTATAACAGGCGCGGCGATATGATTGGCTTCAAAAAGGATAACGAAGGCAACACGGTTTTAACAAAGTTAGATGAAGAGATTCTGAAGAAAATAGCAGCAGCGGGCAGCGGTGCCTATTACAGGGGGAACAATTACGAGGATTATCTGGACAAAATTTACAAAGATCTTTCGAACCTTAAAAAAGCGGAGTTCGGGGTTAAAAAGGTAACTGATTACGAAGACAGGTTTTATTATTTTTTGATTCCTGCTTTGCTCTTGTTGGTAATTGAATTCTTTATCTCCGATAAAAGATCGCTCTTGTACAGTAAGTTGAATAAACGATTGGGACTTGAATAACGAATGAATAAAGTTTTGAACATAAATGGATTTTTAATCTTCTTGCTTTTGATTGCTGCACCGCAGATGTTGTTTGCACAATCGTTCCGCGGTTTGGTTAATGACGGTGTGGAATATTACAACGATAAGAAATTTTCAGATGCGGAAGTGAATTTCAAAAAAGCCAGCGAAAAAGAACCCGATAACTTTTCTGCTAAGTTTAATCTTGGCGATGCACTTTACAAGCAGGAAAGATACGATGAAGCAATTAAAACTTACCAATCGGCTTTAGCGTTTGCAAAAACAAAGGAAGAAAAAGCAAAGATTTATTATAACATCGGGAACACTTTGCTGAAAGCTGATAAGCTTAAAGAGAGTATCGGTGCGTATAAAGAATCACTCAAACTCAATCCGAATGATGAACAGGCAAAGTATAATCTTTCGTATGCACTGCAGAAGATGAAGAACCAGCAGAACAAGGATAAGAATCAGAATAAAAATAAGGACAAAGATAAGAACAAGGACAAGAATAAACAGGATCAGCAAAACAAAGATCAGCAGAATAAAAACCAGGATCAGAAGAAAGATCAACAACAGCAAAATAAGCAGCAGCAAAAACAACAACAGCAGCAGCAGAAAATATCAAAAGAAGAAGCCGAAAGAATTCTTGATGCCTTAAAGGATAACGAAAAGGACCTGCAGAAAAAGTTAAGGAAAGTTAAAGGCAAGAGAGTTAAAACCGACAAAGACTGGTAACGATGAAAAAGTTATTCATAATTGCATTACTGATATTACCGTTTGAAATATTTCCCCAAAGCTTTACGGCTTCGGTAGATGAAACAACCGTTTCCGTTAACGATAGGTTTACCGTATCGTTTACATTCTCGGGGAAGGATATAAACGGACTTAAAAACTTTAAGCCGCCTGCATTCCGAAACTTTTACGTGTTTTCGGGACCAAACCAATCAACAAGCATTCAGTTTATTAACGGAAGACAATCGGCATCGATTACTTATTCGTACATCGTTCAGGCAAAGAATACCGGCACTTATTCAATCGGTCCGGCGCAAATTGAATACAACGGAAAGACGTATAAAACAGAATCTCTGAAAATTACGGTTGTTAAGGGCTCGAACAAACCGAAGCAGCAAACCAAAAACGAGCAGGGAATATCGGACGAAGAAATAGCCAAGAACCTTTTCATACGTGCGGTTGTTGATAAGCGAAAAGTTTATTTGGGTGAGCAGGTAACCGTAACATACAAGCTTTACACACGTTTGAACATTGCGGCACAAATGTCAATCAACAAGCTGCCGAAGTATCAGGGATTCTGGGCTGAAGAACTGGAAACATCGAACAACATCTCTTTTAATGTTGAAGTTGTTGACGTAAAGCAATACCGTGTAGGTGTGCTTAAAAAGGTTGCGCTTTTCCCGTCGCAAACAGGAAAGCTTGAAGTCACGCCTTTCGAATTAACCGTTCCTATTCAAATTAAAAGAAGACGAAACCGGAACAACTTCTTCGATGATTTCTTTAACGATCCTTTTGGATACGGACAGACGATTGAATACAATGCCGTTTCGAACAAAGTGATTATCAACGTGCTGCCACTGCCCGAAGAAGGAAAGCCCGATTCGTTTCATGGTGCTGTGGGTAAATTCAAGTTAGATGCACAACTCGATAAAACAAAAACAAAAACCAACGAGCCGATAACTCTTACAGTCAAAATAAGCGGAACCGGAAATATCGAACTGTTGGATTTACCGGAAGTAAATGTTCCGACAGGGTTCGAAAAATATGAACCGAAGACTTCCGAGAAGGTTAACCGCATCAATAAAATTTCGGGAACAAAGGTTGCGGAATATTTAATGGTGCCGAGAGTAGTCGGTAAGCGTGAAATTCCTCCGATTGAATTTTCATACTTCGACCCCGCAAAGAAAAAATATGTTACGCTTAAATCGAAACCGTTTAAGATTGAAATAGAACAGGGCGAGCGCCTGCCCGAAGTTGCTTTTACCGAAAAGGAAGATGTTCAGCAGCTTGGCGATGATATAAGGTTCATTAAAACCAATTATGATGACATTCATAAAAAAGAAGGAACGGTTTTATTTACAACTGCGTTTTGGCTGGGCGGAATAATCCCGCTTGCATTTTTGTTTGTTATAATCGGCTATAAGCGTAAACAGGATAAGCTTGCGGGCAACGTTGCACTGCTTAAGTATCAGAGGGCACAAAAGATTGCACGCAACCGCCTGAAGAAAGCAAAGAAGTTTATGATCGAAAACAAGCACGAAGAATTTTATACAGAGATTGCCCAGGCGTTGTTCGGTTATCTGGAAGATAAGCTTCATATACCGAAAGCAGAGTTTACGATTGAGCGTGCAGTTGATGAGCTTAAACAAGCAGGCATTGAAGATGGATTACTTAAAGAAGTGAAGAAAGTTGCTGAAGATTGTGAGTTCGTAAGGTTTGCGCCCGGTGCCGAAAAATCTTCCGCAATGCAAAGTATGTACGACCAGATGACCGATGTTATAATTAACGTTGAAAAAATTCTTGCGAACAGGAAAAATGGAAAGTAAGATTTATAAAAATATTTATGTCGTAATTCTTTCGCTGTTTATCTTTTCGTCTGCGTTTGCCAACAGCCATATCGACAGCGTGATGACGAAGGGCAATCAACTTTATCGCGACGGCGAATATGCCAAGGCAGTCGATGTATATAAACAATTGATTGATGAAGGATATGAGGGCGTATCGCTCTTTTATAATTTGGGGAATGCTTATTACCGAATCGGCGATATCGGTCATGCAATTCTTTATTACGAAAAAGCGCTTAAGATTTCTCCTTCTGATGAAGATGCAAAACACAACCTGTTGTTTGCACAGTTAAGCACGGTCGATCGCATTCAGCTGCTGCCGAAGTTTTTCCTGTTCGAATGGTGGGAAGCACTGTTAGGATTGTTTTCGGTTAATGGTTGGGCTTATGTGCTTTATTTCTTTTACCTGCTTCTCCTGATAATAATCGGCAGTTACTTTTTTGCCCGCTCGGTTAAGCAGCAGAAAATGATTTTTCTTTCCGGAATAATCACGCTCTTTTTACTTGCATTCAGTGTATCGATTCTGATAGTAAAAATTAACAGAGTGGAAAAAGTAAAGAGCGGAGTGATTGTCGAGCAGGTCGTTACAGTAAAATCATCGCCCGATCCGAAAAGCACAGATGCATTTGTAATACACGAAGGACTGAAAGTTAGTCTTGAAGATAAGTTCGATAACTGGGTGAAGATAAGATTAGCAGACGGCAAAGTCGGTTGGATTGAGAGTAATGTTGTTGAGAGCATTTAAGTCATTTTAATAATTCCTTTATAAGTAGTTTTATATATCACTTAGTCATTATATTTACTGTAAAGTATTAAAAAAATAATGACTTCTTTCAATTTAGAAAAGCAAATAAACTATTGGAAATCCGGTGCAGAGTCAGATATTGAATCTGCCGAAATTTTAATAGAAAAAGGAAAATATCTGCACGGGTTGTTCTTCTGTCACCTTACTATTGAAAAAGCATTGAAAGCACACTTTGTTAAATCGAATAAACAACTGGCACCTAAAACTCACAACTTAATTTACCTTTTGAGAAACACCGATTTGGTTTTAGATGAATCAAAGGAAAAATTGTTAGGTATTCTTCTTAAATACCAACTGGAGGGAAGATACCCGGAGTATGAAGTAAGCACACCCGGTAGAAAAGATGCACAAAATTATCTCAGGGAAACAAAGGAATTATTGGAATGGTTAATCCAAAAGTTATAGACATTGTTAAAAAATATCTGAAAGTTTTATTAGACGAAGGGATTACTGTTACCAAAGCATTTATATTCGGAAGCCAGATACATGGCACTGCATCGGATGAAAGTGATATTGATCTGATGTTAGTATCACCATTGTTTGATGAAGGTACAGATAAATATGCCCCGGTGATTTGGTTTACAGCCAGCGAGGTAAGTTACCAGATTGAACCGATTGCAGTAGGTGAAAAAAGATTTCAAACAGATGAGTACTCTCCGCTTATTGCATTAGTACGACAGGAAGGAATAGAAGTATCCATTTGATCATCTTTATCTTATACGATTGCCGTATTTTCTCATATAAATTGATGTGTGAAACACAAAAGGTTAATGGCTAATCTTGAAGATAAGATTAGCCGACGGGAAAGTAGGCTGGATTGATAAATCCTTTGTGGAACTCATCTAGAAATTTATTTTTAAATTTTCACCACATTTAATCTGTTCATTACTAATGAACAAAAGTGTGCATTGGTAATGAACACTATTAAGAAATATAAATAATAAAGCTAATTGCTAAAAAGGGAAAGGTGCTTAAGACGCGGCATAAAGCAAATTATTTAACTCGAAGTTTGCGACTATGACAGGGTTGGGATCAAGGTCATATTTCGAAAGGTCTTCATCTTCAAAAAATAATTCATTTGCTTCTTTAAGGTTCTCCATCAACTCATCGTAAGTTTTACCCTGTGTTACGATAGGAATGTTCATACCTTCCGCCACTAAATAGTTATCTCCTTTGTAAATACTAATATTTATTACCTTTCTCATTGCTATACCTTTATTATAATTGAAACAATCAAAAGTGATCCGGAATTATCCCGTTTTTAAAATGCATTTTTATCTCATAATACTCAACACGGAAAGAAAAATACTTCTAAATGAAAAATCAGTAGCTGTTTGCTTAATAATCATTTCGATTATATCCATGGAAAAATTACCAAATTGCTTACCAAAACGCATATAACTATTTTTAAAGTTATGGATGCAAAAAGATATAACAACATAAAATTAGTCGTTGGAATTGGTAAAGCTGTGGTCAGCTTTCTGCTGCTTTTCCTGTTTGTATGGCTTGGGTACAGCAGGGAATTGTACGGTTATCTGGCAGAAGACATCAGCAATCAATACCTGCTGTTTATTGCCTTTGTTTTGATTATAGGAGCAGCCGCATCAATTATTTTTGCGCCTGTAAATTATTACACCGGATATTATCTTGAGCATAAGTATAATCTGTCGAATCAAACATTTGGTAAATGGTTGTTTGAAAATCTAAAAGCATCGGTTGTGTCGCTTGTAATTGGTCTGCCCATTATGCTTGCCTTTTATTTTGTGTTGAACAAATTCGGTGATATCTGGTGGCTGCCGTTTGCTGTGGTTATGTTTTTTGTTTCGGTGGTGCTGTCACAAATATTCCCGGTAGTCATTTTACCAATCTTTTATAAATTAACACCAATCGATAATGAAGAGCTGAAAAGCAGAATTGAAAAGCTCGCGGAAAAAGCGGGAATAAAAGTAGAGAACGTTTATAAGTTCGATATGAGTAAGAATACTAAAAAAGCCAATGCAGCATTTACCGGACTCGGAAAAACCAAGCGGATTATTCTCGGCGATACTCTGTTAGAGAATTATTCTGTTGATGAAATTGCTTCGGTTATTGCACACGAGCTCGGGCATTATAAAAAGAAACATATTGTTAAGAATATTTTAATCGGCACTGCATCAAGTTTTTTAACATTGTTTCTTATTGCATTCCTTTATAAAATTTCACTTAACTGGTTCGGCTTTACATCGATTACTGATATTGCAGCGCTCCCTGTTCTTGCCTTGTGGTCGATGTTAATCGGAGTTATACAAACGCCGCTGGGCAATATACTCTCGCGTAAGTTTGAATATGAAGCCGACGAATATGCAGTAAAAGAAACAGGCAGTCCCGAAATTTTTATCAACACATTAGAAAAACTTACCGAACAGAATCTGGGCGACAAAGAACCGCATCCGTTTGTCGAGTGGTTTTTTTACAGTCATCCGTCAATTAAAAACAGAATAAATGCAATTAAAAAGTTTGCACTACTGTCAACCGGTCAGCCGTCGGAATCAAGTGATAAAATTGAATTGGGGAATGCATAATGTTTACCGTAATTAAATTATTACTGATTGCACTCTTTACGGGAATCTGTTCTGTGTTTGCAATAATATTTGCACTCATCGACCGCAGCTTCACTCTTTATTTTATTGTGTCGAAAGTTTTTTCAACAGGAATTTTATGGATAAGCAGAATAAAACTTGAAGTAACCGGTTTGGAAAATTTTTCACCTGATAAAACGTATGTTTTTGTTTCGAACCATGCCAGTCAGTATGATATAGTTGCACTGCAAAAAGCCATTCCCAACAGGATGGCGATGATATTTAAAAAAGAACTTGCAAGAATTCCGCTGTTCGGGTGGCAGCTTGCATTGGGCCCGTATGTGATGATTGACCGGAAGAATTACGAAAAGGCAATGCGCAGCATTGATGAAGCAAAAGAGTTGATGGAAAAGAAAAACATATCGATAGTTGTTTTTGCAGAAGGCACAAGGAGTCTGACCGGCGAAATTCAGCCATTTAAACGCGGCGCATTCCGGCTGGCAACAAAAGTCGGTTTTCCTATCATACCTGTTTCAATAAGCGGTTCAAACAAGATAATGCCGAAAGGAACTTACAAGCTGAATCCCGGAACAATACATGTTCATTTCGATAAACCTATTTCCACCGAGGGAATTAACACGCGTAAAGACGAAATAGAATTGATGAACAAAGTACGGGATATTGTGATAAAAAATCATAAAGAAATGTAGTGCGACTTTTAAGTCGCAAATTTTATAAAATTTAATAGTGATCTAAAGCTCGCCCTATAAAATCTCAATTTAAAAACTTCTGAAATCTAAAATCGTTAATTCTTGTTCGTAAATCAAAAAGAGTTTTTGCCTGTTGTGGCAGATGCGCGGGGCCGCAGGCTGCCGCAAATGACTGTGTAGAACAGGGCTATCAGCCTGTTCGTGTCTGAATTATAACTTTTGTAAATAAAAGCTTGTTAATGCGAATATGATACTCAGCGTAAGCAAGCGTCCCCGGCTGCAAGATAAATATAATAGAAAAATATAAAGGAATTGTTGCTAAAGAATATAAGTACTTTAAATTCATTAGAGCACTTTATTCTCTTATAGTTTTTGCTGTTTATGAATAAAAATATTTTACAACCCTTCTTCAAACTAACTTTAACACAAAGAATTTTTGTAAAAAGTTTTGACATTTTAAAAAATATTTTCGATATTCATATGTAGTTTATTGGTTTCATTTATACGGGGGGTTTTTGATGCCTCATTTCTTAAATAACAATATTTGCTCTTCTTTTTGCTCTCTCTCTCTCTCTCTCTCTCTCTCTCTCTCTCTGTGCGGGAAAGTGGGAGGGAATTGTGTTGAGATTAATTCCTCCCTGTTGTTTATTTTCGTATGAAACTTTTTGGAAGTTCATACAGGCATTCAAACATTCATACATTCATCCAAACAGACCGCAGGGGAGAGAGCGGGCATACTTTCCAACCGGTTTTACATAGCCTTATAAAGATTAACAAGAAAATTTCTAACAGTAATTATTTCTTTCCCTGATTTTAAAATAAGAGGTAATAAAGATGTTGAGTGAAACGAAATCCCGCTTTGCGGGGAAAAAGATAGTTTTAATATTTGTGCTGTTAGCATTGCAAAGCGTTCTACTTTTAGCACAGCAAACAAGAGAAGAAAAGCTGGCACAGTTAAGAAAAAGAGAAGATATAAAAGTAACCGAAGTAGAACAGAACATATTAAAAATAGAATTCCCAAACGGAAAAACAATACTTAAAAACATAGGCAACTACGAACCACGAACCACGAACAAAATAAACTACTCCCCAACCTTTGACAGCACAATAATAGACTTAAGAACTATTGATACAACTCTTTATTACCAGAAATACAGTTTTTGGCAGGAAGTGCCGCTTGGCAATTTTAGAACACTTCTTGTCGGTGATATAAACAACAACAATCTTCCCGAATTATACGGGCAGATGAAAGACTACACTACTGATTATACGGACATAGTTATTTTTAAAATGAATCAACAAGGTACTTTTGATTCTGTTTACAGTTATGATACAACAGTTATTGCTAAAACAATTTATGATATTGATAAAGATGGCAATGAAGAACTTCATTTAATAAGAAATCTTGACAGTTTATATCCTGGGAATAGCTATAGATTTTATAAGAAAAGATCTCCAAGTAGTCTGGCTGATTCTTTGATTTTCATATTTTATCCATTTGGTATCATCCATCAGCAGAATGATAACTATTTTGGAGATTGGGACGGCGATGAATTAACAGATCAAATATTCATAAGTATAAATTTTCCACCAAGTGTTAATATTTTTGAATATGCTCCACTTTTACCAAATTTTGATTCTGTTTATCAATTTGATTACAGCCCGTTAGATTTATACTACGGCGGATTTTCTATAGGAGATTTCGATCAGGATGGTAAAACAGAATTTCTTGCCGGTAGTGTTCACGGGAAAGTTCTTTCAATTGAAAATAGCGGAAATAATTCTTACCAACCTAATTGGCAGGGAACCGTTGAAACATTTAATGCTTACTTATGTACCGAAACCAATGATATTGACGGCAACGGAAAAAAAGAAATATGGATAGGCGGAGATGCGTTTTACAGCGGAGTTGGAATAACCAGAATAACAATATTTGAAGCAAACGGTAATGATAATTACGAAGCTGTTGGAAGAATAGACCTTGTTGGCGTGTTCTCGTTTGATGCAGGAAATGTTCAGGTTTTGGATGTGGATAAGGATGGAAAGGAAGAAATATTGTTCGGATTAGATGAAACTGTAATAATCTTAAAATTTAACGGTAGCGTTAATCATCAAACTTATGAAGTATTCTACTTTAAACAGAATGATTGGGAAAATAATTACATAGGTTATTATGGTGCAAATCTATATGACCTTACTGGTGATGGTAAATATGAAATGTTAATTAATTGTTGGGATGACCCACCAGGGTTAGGAACAATTAAATGGTTTAATTGGATTTATAAACCTAATTATGCAGTAAATGTAGAAACAGATGAAAACACATTACTTGATGATTATAAAATTTATCCTGTATATCCTAATCCGTTCAATCCTGAAACCAAGATAAAATTTGACATTGTTAAAACATCAAATGTTTCCATAAAAGTTTATAACATATTAGGGAAAGAAATAACAACGCTGTTAGAAAAAGAATTAACTCCCGGCAGTTATACAATAAGCTGGGAAGCCAGGGACAGCAACGGAATGTTACTTCCTTCGGGGGTGTACTTAATTCGGTTTACAGCGGATAATTACACCAAAACTGTAAAAGCATTATTGCTTAAATAAGTTGTTAATAAAAATCAGAAGGTGTAAAAATGTTAAAAGAAAAAAATCAAATCATTTGGGAAAAATTATATCAATTATTTTACTAATTACTTTTACTAATCTTTTCCCGCAGGGATGGAATGCTATTGTTGAAACTACAATCCCTTTCTATCCGGGCACCGCTTCTAAAGTAGATATGTTCACTAATAAAGATGGCATCCATATCGTTGTCAGGTATTACCAGTATCCCCCGGGTACTGATATATTTAAGTATTACCTTATAAACACTTCGGGTACGGTAATCAGAAATACTGATATAGAAGTTCCGGGTAATGTTGAATTTCCGAATATTTCCGGTGATGATAATATAGTTTACATTGTTTATAAGCTTGGCAGCAATTTGAAGGCAAAAAAATCAACTGATGCTGGTCAAACATGGTCTGATATTCCTTTACTACCAATTGGCAATAACAACTGCAACGGAGTTGACATAGTTTATGGTGATAATGGACTTCACGTGGTTTATGCGATGCAGGATAACGGCAGTGATTATGAAACGTATTATTATAAGCTTAATTCCAGCGATCAATGGGTTGATTATAAAAACGTAACGGACTTCGATGCTAATGAAGTGGGTGGTTTTCCCACAGTAACTGTTTCAGCTAACAGGGTACACGTTGGTTATAACACAGGAAATCAATCAGACCCGGAAGTTAACCAAGGCATTGCAAAAAGCAGGGATAAGTATAATAACGATTGGCAGGACCCGCAAGTCGTTTTCGGTAGTAACTCAATGATAGAAAAAATATTTGCTGGCTCCACAAAATTGTTTGATTTCTATTATGAGTTAGGCACCGGATTTCCTCACGCTGATTTATATGTAAAAGAAAGGAGTTTTTCCGGTACAAACTGGTCAACTCCTTATTTAATTCAGGCAACAGCGGATGTTAACAGAATTGATGCAGCTAATACTTCAGATGGAAAAACACATATAGTTTATCCAGGTGCTGGAAGTATTCTATATAAATATTATGAATCAGGAACCTGGAGTTCAACAGCGCAAACCATAGGTGATTGGTATGAGCATCCAAATATTTCCGCTGTTTCAAATGATTTATATGTAATATATGGTTCTTCAAATAATTTTATTAAATACCGTCACTATGATGCAGCGCCACTAACTCCCCAAAACTTTGCAGTAAGCGTTTACCATACACAGTATGACTCGTATCCAAAACTCACCTGGGATTTAAACAACGAACCGGATGTTAGAGAAAATAACCAAAGTGGTTATATAATAGAGCGCAGAATAAGAGAGAGTGAATTTAATCAAATTGCAACGGTAAGCGGAACCACATCGGTATATATTGATTATACAGTGCATTATGCAGGCAGCGGTATAGGATAAGAGCAAATGATGTAAATAATCATCAATCAGCTCCCTCACAAATAGAAACAATACATTGGGGGGATGCGTGGAAGAAGGGAACTGAAGGAAAAACAGTAAATATAGAATTTAATTTAGCACAGAACTACCCCAACTCGTTCAATCCATCAACAAAAATAAATTATTCGATTAAAGAAGCAGGTTTTGTTACATTAAAAGTATATGATTTATTAGGAAGGGAAGTAGCGGTATTAGTAAATGAAAACAAACCCGCAGGAAATTATACGGTTGAGTTTAATGCAAGTAACCTTCCAAGCGGAATTTATATTTACAAACTAACAGCGGGTAAATTTACAGCAGTTAAAAAGTTAATGCTGATGAAGTAAGATTACTAATGAAAATCATCTCTTAAAGATGACATCTTTTTTTATTAATTGTAGGTCGAAGAGAATCTTCGACCTACACCTACACAAAAAAGCAAACACCAGCAAGGAGGCCTGCTTACGCAAAAGCTTCCATAGAACAAGGTTAGACCTGTTCGTGAAGGACGGCGAGAGCAAGCGTTCCTGACTGCTGTCTGGAAATTTCTTGATTCATAAATTGAATTTATGATTGGATGAATTTTATTATACTCCTATAATTTTTTCTCTTTTGACATTTCACATTTGACAATACCACTTCACTATTATTGAAATAATTTCCTATTATCATTAAATGTATTTTCAAAACAGATAAACAATTATCTGGCAATAACATAGATATGACAGAAACTTAATGATTTATCAAAAACTTTTATTAAAATTGAACTGCAAAAGATTTTACTTAATTAAATTATATAAAGAATGATAGTCGGAATAATACCTGCACGTTTTGCATCTACAAGATTGATGGGCAAGCCGCTTGCAGATATTGGCGGAAAGCCGCTTATACAGCATACTTACGAGAGTGCAGGCAAATCGAAACTGTTGGATAAAGTTATTCTTGCCGTTGATGAAGCCTGCAAAGTGGTCGATTGCGGTGATGATGGTGGTTGCCATGGTGATTATCAATGCCTGACACACGATCTCTGGCAGGAACTTAGTAACGAAATTCGCACCTTC
>JAJRSV010000413.1 GCA_024278655.1 Bacteroidota bacterium
CTCCTGCCTTTGTGGGAGCAAACAATGGACGAATTGATTGCAAAACTCGGGAAAGATGGAATAAAATTAATCGAAAAGCTGGAAGCCAAACTGCTTTGAATATTTTTTTAAAAACAATGTTGTATATACAACTTAAAAGAAGGAAACAATAATGAAAAACTTCAAAAACTCATACGGTCCGTGGGCATTGATTACCGGTGCTTCTTCGGGCATCGGCGAAGCATTTGCATTTCGGTTAGCAACCGAAGGTATGAATCTGATATTAGCTGCAAGACGAAAGGATAAATTGACCGCGTTAGCTCAAAAACTCGAAACTAAATTCGGTATCGATGTTAGAACCGTTGAAGTCGATTTGCTGAAGAAAGATTTCCTCGAATCAATAAAATCCGCAACCGCAGATGTGCAAATCGGCTTGCTGGTTAATAATGCCGGACAGTTAATATTGAATCAGTATATGAACACATCAATAGAAGACGAATCGAGAATGATTGACCTGAATATAAAAACTCCCGCGATTTTAACACATCATTTTGCTGAAAAGATGATACGAAGAGGTAAAGGCGGTATTATAAACGTTGCATCGGTACTTGCGTATATGGGCGTGCCCTACTCCGCCGCTTATGCCGCAACCAAAGCATACGAACTTGTGAAAAGCGAAGGTCTGTGGTATGAATTGAGGAAACACGGTATTGATGTTTTAAGTTTGAACCCTGGCCTCACAAAATCGGAAATGACCAAAGAGCTCGATTTTTCTCATATGCCGATGAAGCTGATGAACCCCGCATCGGTTGCAAACACGGCAGTTAAAGCACTCGGCAAAAAGTCGCAGGTTACACCGGGATGGATGAACAAAATGTTGGTGTTTATGTCGAAGCATTTTATGACACGCAACATGAACACAAAAATGTTCGGCATGCTGATGGGAAAAACTTACACGAAATTACAACAAGCTAATTAATTTATAACTCACAAAACAAAAAGTAAAAAAATGAAATCAAAAATATTAGTAACAGGCGCCACAGGAACAACAGGACAATACGTAATAGAAATTCTGCTCGAAAAAGGCGCCGATGTAAGAGCAATGGTCCGGACTGTTGACGAAAGAAGCAAAGCACTTGAAAAACTCGGAGTTGAGGTGGTTCAGGCAGATTTCTTAGATTTGCAGGGATTGCGTAAAGCATTAAAAAATGTGAACCGCGCATATTTTCTCTATCCCTTTATCGATCACCTGCCGAAAGCAGCAGGGTATTTTGCCAAAGCGGCAAAAGAGCAAAACTTAGAGTTGGTAGTAAGCATGTCCCAAATGAATGTTCATGATGCAACAAAAAGCCCCGCTACACAAAACCATCTGATTGCAGAAGATATTTTGGATTGGGCTGAAATCGGTGCGGTTCATATAAGACCGGCATTATTTGCATGGAATTATCTGGGAATGGCATCGCCAACCGTTAAAGCAGAAAACAAATTTTACTTTCCTAATCCCGAAGCTAAATATACTATCATTCATCCGAAGGATATCGGTGAAGTAGTTGCTGAAATTCTTACTGCCGAAAACATTCAACAACATATAGGCAAGCGCTACGACCTTTCCGGAAGTGAAATCTACGACGGTAAGAAAGTGACTGATGTAATCGGTAAGGTACTGAATAAAGAAATTGAATTCGTTCCGATTCCCGTTGATGTGTGGATTGATGCTATGAAAAAACTTCCGACAGTAAACGAGTTCCTGGCTAAACACTTACGGGAACTCAGTAAGGATATTGCAATGGATAAGTTTAATAAAGTTACCGATGTTGTAAAAAATATTACCGGGCACGAACCGAGAACGTTCGAAGAATATCTTACAGAGTACAAAGCTGTATTCGAGAATTAAAACTAACGGGAAGCAAAATGAAATTCAAAATAAACAAGGACCTTTTCCCTTTTAAGAATAATTTTCTTCGTTTGGATGACGGGACGAATATCCATTATATAGACGAAGGAGACGGTCCGGTTCTGTTGATGCTGCACGGAAATCCGACATGGTCATTCTTATACAGGAAAATGATAGCAGCTCTTAAGAGTGATTTCAGATGTATTGCTCCCGACTTTCCGGGATTCGGATTATCGGAACAAACCGGCTCATTCGATTTTTCCGCCGAATCTCACAGTAAGGTGTTGGATGAGTTTCTACAAAAAATGAACATCAATAAATTCATTTTAATTGCCCAGGATTGGGGCGGACCGATAGGATTGAGTGTTGCCGAAAAACACCCCGGTAAAATTGCCGGTGCGGTTTTCGGTAACACCTGGGCATGGACACTCAAGGGCAATTACCGTTATGAAGGATTTAGCCGCTTAATGGGCGGACCTGTTGGAATGTGGATGGCAAAATCGTTTAACGGTGTATTTAAAGTTTTTATGATGAAAGGATTCTACAAAAAGCCGCCACAGGAAGTAATTAAAATGTATGAATTACCTTTCGCTGATAAGGACAACAGAATTCAAACGGCAATTTTTCCAAGGGAACTGATAAAAGCTTTCCGGTTTGAAAAATCCGTTGAAGATAACCTAAAGAAAATTAAGAATATACCAGTGCTATTCACGTGGGGTATAAAGGATTTCGCTTTCAGAATTGCTCAACTAAAAAGATTTAAAACATATTTTCCTAATCACCGGACTCACTACCTTTTAGCCGGTCATTTCTGGCAGGAAGAAAAAGGAGAGGAAGCAAGCGAACTGATACGTAAGTGGTATAAAAATCACTGCTGTCCAAAACAAATTTTATAATGAATATATATAGTTATCTAACAAATTTTAAGGTTTTTTTATACCTTTGGAACCTGCCTGCCGGCAGGCAAGCTCAACCCTACCCTTCTCTTAAAAAGAGAAGGGATTATTAATATTTAGTTCTTTTTATTAATAATTCTGTCTAACATAACCAATAAAACGTTTTATTGAGAGTATAAGTCTCTCTCTTTTCAAGAGAGACCTGCCTTCCGAAGCCGTTTCGGCGAAGGGAGGGATTAGAGAGAGTTCCTATTATGTTGGCAGATGTGATAAAAATAATTTTTGAATGTTATTATAGGATATCGATTGGTAGAATTTAATTTTTTCTCCGCATTGCGTGCTTTGCTAAATTTTCCATCCCGCTAAAGCACGCAAGGTCTTTATGCGGCACATTCAAATAATCAAAACTCATCCTCTTCAATATTCTTCTCGGTTACTTCGCCGTATTTTTTAACTTTATCTCTTATCTCGTCCGCTTTGCCGATTAGTACAAACTGTAGATTTTCTTTCGGAAAATATTTTGCAATTATTTCATTAGCTTTTTCAACCGTCATTCCGTCAACCTTTTTCTCAAAATCATTAATGTACGAGTCATCAAGCCCGTAGAAATACATTTTGGTTAACAGGTCTGCAAGGTCACCCGAAGTTTCGAACCTTGGCGGAAACTGTCCCTTAATATAATTCTTCGCCGAAGTAAGTGTTGCTTCATCTATTCCTTTTGTATGAAGCCGGTTGAGTACTTCGAGTGCAAGGTCTATTGCATCAACAGTAGTAGGTGTGGCGGTAAAGCTGCTTATGTAAAATGTCCCCGCCGATTTATAGTTTACAAACCTGCTTCGGGCACCGTATGTTAATCCGGCGTTAACCCGCAGCTCATCATTCAGCCACGATGTAAACCTGCCGCCGAGAATTGTATTGACTACCTGTATTTGTACAAGGTCGGGGTTATTCATCGGAACACCGAAACTACCGATATAAAATGTTGTTTCGTGCGAATCGTCTTTATTCACCAGCAGCACACGGCTTTTTTCAACCGGCTGAATTTCTTTTGTATTTAGTTCGGGAATATGTTTGTCAAGCGGAGATGCAACTAACTTAAACATATCTTCAATCTTCTTTTTCATCTCGGCGGAATTAAAATCGCCCACAACAGCAATTGCAGATGAGTTGAGTAAATAATGTGTTTGATAAAACTCTTTTATATCATCAACAGTGAGCTTTGCGATTGAAGACTTTTTACCGTCAACCGGATTGCCGTAAACATTTCCGTCGAACAATAACTTTTCGAAATAAGAGTTTATTACACTGCGCGGACTTTCCTTTGCCTGATCGAGTTCAACAAGCCAGCGCTGTTTTCTTTTTTCAATCTCTTTTTCCGGAAATGTGGGTGAGAGCAGTACTTCCTTAAAGATTGGCAGTATTTTTCCGGTATCGTCCTTCTTAAAAGAGAGGAAAAGTTGTGCGGCTTCTTTGCCTGCATAAGCATAAATGTTCGCACCGAGAAAATCGAATGTTTCTTCAATCTGCTTTTTTGTATAACTCTTTGTGCCGAAGAGCAGTGCTTCCGCAGTCATTGCGGCGAGTCCGCTTTTTTCTCCGTCCCAGACTGCGCCTGCCGGAAAGATTGTTGAAATATAAATCAACGGAACTTCGTGCTGTTCCATTAAATAGAGCGTAAGCCCGTTATCGAGAATATATTTTTCGTAATTAGGTAACTTAAAGCCGTCGCCTTCGTTTTGTGCAAATGCATTTGCCGATACAAATAAAAACGCTGCAATAAATACTATGGTTATTTTACCGATGTTTTTCATTCTTCTTCCTCCGCCGGTTTAAGTATGCCAACCGTTCTGTTATTTTTAGTAAAGTACTTTTGCGCCACCCTCTGTATATCTTCTTTAGTTACTTTTTTGTAATCATCCGGTGCCGAAAACAGTTTCGCATAATCACCAAAGAACAATTCGTAAGTGCCTATTGTATTTGCCTTGCCGTTAATAGTTTCCATAGTTCTGTAAAATTGCATCAGCTTCTGGTTCTTAACTTTCTGAAGTTCCTTATCGGTTACACCTTCCGTTACTATTTTATCAATCTCCTGCAAAAGTGCGCTTTCCAGCTTTTCAGGAGTAACACCTTTGCTGCAAATTCCGATAACATAAAACAGGAAAGGATCGAACGCAAAATCCATATACGTTCTTACATTAACCGCAAGCTGCTGTTCATCAACAAGCGAGCTGTAAAGACGCGAAGTTTTTCCGGATGAAAGAATTGAACTTAA
>JAJRSV010000414.1 GCA_024278655.1 Bacteroidota bacterium
ATTTAAGGTTTATTAATCACTTTTATAGAATCAAAATCGGGTTTTAAATAGGGATAGCAATCAGCTATAAGCTTCATTACCTAAATAAGAAATATCAGAAAATAAAAATATACAAGATATATGACTATCTAAAGGTCAAATAAATTTATACTTAATGTCTTCATTGGTTTTTAAGCGGGAGGATTTAATCCTTCGACTTGTATCTTTTCCAATTCATCGAGCACTAATTTTTTCTTCTTTTCAAAATCATTTCTCAACTCATCCTTTACCGGGTGCGAGGGCGGTATTTCTACTTTCAACGGATCGACGGGCGAACCGTTAACGTAGAAACGGAAATCGAGATGCGGTCCGGTTGCCAGTCCGGTACTTCCAACATATCCGATAACCTGTCCCTGTTTAACTTTCGCTCCTTTTTTAATTCCCTTTGCAAACCTGGACATATGAAGATACATTGTAGTGTAAACGGAGTTATGTCTTATTTTAACATACCTGCCGTTACCTTTGCCGTATGCTGCTGCAGTTACAATACCGTCGCCCACGGTTCGTATCGGTGTACCGGTGGGTGCCGCATAGTCGATTCCGTAATGGGGTCTGTATATATGTAATACAGGATGATACCTTCGCGAACTGAACCTTGAACTGATACGTGCAAACTCGATTGGTGTTTTAAGGAATTCTTTTTGTAAGCTGTTTCCGTTTTCGTCAAAGAATTCGTAAACGCTGTCCTGCACAAACGGAATTGCAAAATACTCTTTACTGTTGTGATGAAAATATGCACCGAGTACTTTACCTATTCCCACCATTTGGCTATCGACATACTCTTCTTCGTAAATTACTTTAAAGTAGTCGCCTTTCTGAAGGCGGTAAAAATCTATCTGCCACGCATAAATTTGCGACAAGCGTATTGCGAGTTCAATACTGGCATTGCTTTCCATCAAAGCATCGTACAGCGAAGTTTTTATCAATGCAGATTTTGTTGTTTCTCTTACATCGACTACCTTTTTGCCTTCGTACACTCTTATCGAATCTCTTAAATCGAACACGACAAAATTTACAGGGTCTTTTTCGTAAACAAAATATTCCACACTGTTTAAGCTGTCGTTAGATGTAAAGATGTGATAAAGTTTTCCGGCTCTCATTTTTCTTACATCAAATGTATCTCTCGAGCCGAGGGCAATTTCCAATGCGCTCGTGTTATTCAGGTTGAACGGTTCGAGAATATCGGATAAAGTTTCGTTTCTCTTGACTATATCGGTGTACTTGTTCAGCGAATCATCTACAAAACCGAATTGGTTAGGAACCGGCTCTACTACTTCGACCGGTTTTTCATTCGGCTCATTTCCCGAATCAATTATTCCCTGAAGCAGAACTATTACTAACGTGATGAAGATTGCTAAGTAGATTATTCTGAAGATTATAGTACTTTTTTTGCCTAATTTCATATTTGCTTAGTTATTGAAAAATTGAGGATAAAATTAGCGTAATAATAAGTGTGATTCAATTGAAAAATTTAAAATTGTTCTATTAATGATTATTTTTATACGTGTAATTTACCGATAAACTTAAGAATAAAATGAATGCAGCAAAAAAGATTGGTTTGGTTTCCGGTTTTATTGCTGCACTTATTATTTACTTTTTTACAATTCTCGATCCTTCAAATCCTCACATTACAACTATGGCTGCCATTGCCGAACTGATGGCAATATGGTGGATTACAGAAGCAATTCCTCTTGCAGCAACTTCGCTTGTGCCGTTGGTGTTGTACCCGTTTTTAGGTTTGATGAAAGCAGATGACATAGCATCATCTTACGTGAACTCGATTATATTTTTATTCTTAGGCGGGTTTATGATTGCAATAGCCATGGAAAAGTGGGGCTTGCACAAACGTATCGCTTTAAAAATAATCAGCGTATTCGGCGGCAGTCCGAACTCAATTATTATCGGGTTTATGGCGGCAAGTGCTTTCCTGTCGATGTGGATATCGAACACTGCAACTGCAATTATGATGCTACCTATTGCCATGGCAATTATTTCGAAGTTAGAAGATGATTTCGGCGAAGAGAAAATAAAAAAGTTTTCGCTTGCCATTTTGCTTGGCATTGCCTATTCCTGTTCAATCGGTGGAATGGCTACACTTGTAGGCACGCCTCCGAATCTTGTATTCGTTGAAACGCTGAGAATAATATTTCCCCAATCACCCGAAGTCTCGTTCGGATCGTGGATGCTGCTTGTGCTGCCTATCTCGGTTATACTGATAATAGTTACTGCATTCTTTTTAACAAAGGTGTTTTACAGAGTCGATAAATCCATCTACTTCGATAGAGAGTTTATTAATAATGAGTACAAAAAGTTGGGACCATTATCATACGAAGAGAAATTTGTGGGAGCGATATTTTTTCTTACGGCGTTTCTATGGATTTTCAGAACCAACCTGAATCTGGGATTGTTTACTATTCCCGGCTGGTCGAACTTGTTTGAGAATTCATCTTTTATAAACGACGGCACTGTTGCAATAACAATGGCTTCGTTGATGTTCCTTATTCCTTCACGAAAGACCGACGGCACAATACTGGGCGGAGAAGTGTTTAATAAAATTCCGTGGGGAATTGTTCTTTTATTCGGAGGCGGCTTTGCGCTGGCAAAAGGATTTACTTCCACGGGACTTTCGAACTTTATAGGCACGCAGTTAGCGGGATTAGTTACGGTTCCGCATTACGTTATGATTCTTATAATTGCTGTTTCGGTAATACTTTTAACCGAGTTAACATCAAACACCGCAACCACACAGATGATTCTTCCTATAATGGCATCGCTATCGGTTGGAATGCATCTGAATCCGATGCTGCTGATGATAACCGCAACACTTTCGGCATCGATGGCGTTTATGCTTCCGGTTGCAACACCGCCTAACACAATAATTTTTGCGACGGGTAAAGTAAAAATATACCAGATGTTCAGAACCGGCGTGGCGATTGATTTTATTGGCGTGGTGATTGTTATATTGTTAATGTATCTGCTCGGCGATTTGATTTTCGGATTGAACACAATGCCTGCCTGGGCAGTTATTAAATAACCGGAATAAAATTATGTTTGTTTACAGTGTAAGAGTTTCTGCCGAAAAGAAAATTAAAGATGATTGGCTGAGATGGATGAAAGAAAAACACATCCCGGATGTGATGAGCACAAACTGTTTCCAATCTTACGAAATTTATGAAGTGATGAATGAAGATAACTCTTCCGGAAATACGGAATTCATAATAAATTATTTTTACGAAGAAGAAGATTCATTCGAGCGTTACCAAAAAGAGTTTGCACCTGCCTTGCAAAAAGAGCACACGGAATTATTCAAGGGAAAATTCACCGCTTCGAGAGAGATATTGAAAAGAGTATAAAAATCCTGTAGTCAATAAATGAATCCGGGGAGAAAATTTTACCTATCAATGATTTTTATTTTTTAATAACGTTATTAACGGATATTTATTTTCACCCCGGCGGAATTATGAAGACCAATACAATAGTAATATTACCGCTGTTGTTAATTGGTCTCTTGATTCAAATCTATTCCTGCAGAGAAAATATTATCGAACCGGAGAATCGTAAGGGAACAGTTAACCAGCCGGTTTTATTAAGCGAAGTGAACTCATATATTTTTTTCATCAACGCAAAAAACATATCGGTAAATATATCCAATCCTGCCAGGTTCACAGCTAACACATCTAAATTAGTTGTTAAAATTATCGATTATAATTCAGGTTATGTTACCGTTCGCATACTGGACAAGCAAAACGAAGAACGGTTCAGTTATTTCGGTAACAACGATGAGTTGTTCTTTTCCAATCCGTTTACAGGTTGGGTGCCGGGTTCGGTATCGATACGGATGGTTGATTTCTCGGGTTATTTAAGAGTGGAACTGAAAAGAACTTTCTGATTGTTGATTATTTGTCACTTCACGTATTTTACGATTACTATATTAATAGTAATTTATATTCGGAATATTTTTATTATAGACTATTAAACCGTTTAAGGAAAAATATAATGCAATATGTTTACAGGTTATTAACACTCGTTATTTTACTTACGGCAACAGGTTTTTCGCAGCAGGCAAGCGATTACTTTCCAGCACAGTTGGGTTACAAATGGAACTACAGGCAGGTTCCGCTCGACTCACTTAACAACCCGATGGAAACGCTTACGTTTTATCGTGTCGATTCGTTTGCAGTAGTTGCGGATTACGAAAATAAACTTGCCGATATCGTTCTGACCAAAGAAGGACCGCAAAATACAATTAACGTTATGCCGTTCACCGATTCTTTATTCTACAATTTTGAAGGCACGGACGGTTACGAATTTTTGCAGGTCGGCAATCTCGATACGATATTAGCCGGGTTCGATTCTCTGTTTACCGATACACTCTTCAGCTTTTTGGATTTCTTCCGTTCGTTCGAAGGATGGTATTCAACTTACCGTTTTGCTGCACCCGTTGGAGACGACTATACACTTTTATCCGTCGATACAACCGTTACAATCGACTCGACTGAAGTTCCGCTTCGATTCAAACAGGTGGGAACGCGCTTACAGGACGAAACGCTGGAAACCGAAATCGGCACATTCGATTGCAAAAAGTTTTTATTGGAACGGGGAGTATATCTTCTGATTATTTTTCCTCCGCCCATTCCCGAAATCGAAGTGCCGCTGATTGTTATTGGCGATACGCTTTGGATTGCACCGGGTAACTGGAGAGTGAAGGAAATAATTCCCGCAACTATTGTAGATTTGACACTTATCGGCGGTAATAGTTTCTTTTTCCCCGGATTGCAATCGAATATAATTTCAAGCATAACATCGGTAGAAGATGAAAAATTACAGCCGGAAGTATTTTCTCTTTCGCAAAATTATCCGAACCCGTTTAACCCATCAACCAAAATCAAATTTGCAATTCAACCGGCAGGAACTTCAATTATGAAGTTAGTACAATTAAAAGTATACGATGTTTTAGGAAATGAAGTTGCCGTTCTTGTTAACAGAGCATTACCGCCGGGTGTATACGAAG
The DNA here is from genome assembly GCA_024278655.1 of Bacteroidota bacterium. Taxonomy (GTDB): domain Bacteria; phylum Bacteroidota; class Ignavibacteria; order Ignavibacteriales; family Ignavibacteriaceae; genus BMS3ABIN03. The sequence continues at coordinate 5,051 of JAJRSV010000414.1, forward strand.
TTGAATTTGATGCCGAAACATTAACAAGCGGCGTTTATTTCTATCAATTGAATGTTGGAACATTTGTTGATACGAAAAAGATGATTTTATTAAGGTAATTGGCGGGTGAGGGACATTATGAGAATAAAATCTAAACTAAATTTATTATATTCGAATGTTTTATTAAGTAATCATTTTTGTTTCACTAATATGGATGGGGGTAATCTATATGTTTCCCTTTAATTACAAGCAATTAAAATTTTATTCCGAAGTAGAAGTTGCGGCACTTCCCGCACGCGATGAAATAGAGGAAAAATACAAATGGGATTTAACCCACATTTACCCGACCGAAGAAGATTGGGAAAAAGATTTCAGATGGATTGAAGATCATCTCGACGGTTATAAAAAATTTACCGGTAAGTTAGCCGGCAGCCCCGAAACGCTGTTAGAGTGTTTTAAATTCGATGATGAAATGGGCATTAAGCTCGAGCGCCTTTATCTTTATGCGATGCTTGCCAAAGACAGCGACCTGCGTGTTAATAAATATCAGGCGATGGATGAGCGTATTAAATCGCTCTATGCAAAAGTATCTACCGAAAGTTCGTTTATCAGACCGGAACTGCTTCAGATTCCGGACGAAAAACTTTTAGAGATGATAAACTCGAATGAAGAGCTGAAGGTTTACGAGCATTCAATCAGGAACTTATTAAGAACCAAAGCGCACACTTTATCGCAGCCGGAAGAAGAGATACTTGCTTTAGCCGGCGAGATATCGCAAACGCCTTACAATTCCTATTCGATGTTTACCAACGCCGATTTAAAATTTCCGGTAGTGGTTGATGATACAGGTAAAGAAGTTGAGATGTCGCATGCAAGATTTTATGCGGCGATGTATTCAAAGGACAGGGATTACCGCGAAAGGGCTTTTAAAGCTTACCTTGGTCCGTATCAAAAGTACTCCAACACGCTTACAACTTTGTTTAACGGTAATCTTAAAACTAATATCTTTTTTGCAAAAGCACGCAAGTATAAATCGGCAAGAGAAGCAGCACTCGATAAAAATAATATTCCGTTAAAAGTTTACGATACGTTGATAGAGGAAGTAAACAACAATCTTGCGCCGATGCACAGATGGGCATCGCTTAAAAAGCGTTTGCTCGGCTTAACCGATCTGCATCCGTACGATGTTTATGCAACCGTTTTCAGTTCCATGGATGAAAAAAAATATCCTTACGAAGAAGCAAAAAAGATAGTGCTCGATGCATTAAAAATAATGGGCGATGATTATCTTAACTCGCTTAAAACCGCATTTGAAAACAGGTGGATAGACGTTTACGAAACCCAGGCGAAAAAAAGCGGTGCTTATTCTTCGGGTACTACCTACGGTGTGCATCCTTATGTTTTACTTAACTGGACGGACTTACTTAACGACGTATTTACACTTGCACACGAGATGGGACACAATATGCATTCTTATTACACGGGAATGACACAGCCATATCCGTATGCAAATTATTCGATCTTTCTTGCAGAGGTTGCATCAACATTCAACGAATCGCTTTTGCTTGAATATCTGATTAACCATTCCGAGAGCAAGGATGAAAAATTGTATCTGCTCGAAAAATACCTGAATAACATTTCATCTACATTTTACAGGCAGATTATGTTTGCCGAATTCGAGATGATTGTTTACGATAAAACCGAAAAAGGAGAAGCGCTTACACAGGATGTGCTTTGCAGCATTTACCGGGATGTGTATCAAAAATACTGGGGTGATGAAATGATTGTCGATCGCGAGGAAGAATACACCTGGGCACGTGTTCCGCATTTTTATTATAACTTTTATGTTTATCAATATGCTACGGGCTTTGCTGCTTCGGAAGCGCTGGCAAGAAAAGTTAAAGAAGAAGGCAAACCCGCTATCGATAAATACATCGATTTTCTGAAAGCGGGCAGCTCCGATTACCCGATAAACATTCTCAGGAAAGCCGGAGTCGA
>JAJRSV010000415.1 GCA_024278655.1 Bacteroidota bacterium
AAAAAGATTATCGCCCCGATTGAAATTGCTATCCAGGCAATTCCTCTTTCAATCCGGTTGTAAATGCCCAGCCAGTATTTATCCCAGAATTCATTCGACGGATTTTTCAGTTTCATTTTAGTAAGTACCTCCTTAATTCTTTTCTGTTCTTCGAATTCGTTTTTAAGTTCGGGATTATCTTTCAGTATCGTTTCAAACTCTTTCTTTTCCTCTTCCGTCAACTCATTCGAAAAATATTTTTCTATAAGGATTATAAATCTTTCTTTCATCTCATTACCTTCTTCATTTTTCCGGCAAGTTTCTTTCTTGCATAAAACAACCGCGACATAACGGTTCCTTCGGGAATATTTAACATCTCCGATATCTCTTTGTAACTGTGTCCTTCAAACTCGCGCAGCACAATTATTTCCCGCTCTTCAAACTCAAGTTCGCTTAGTGCTTTTTGAAGCAACTGTTTCATTTCTTCTTTTTCAACCAGGTCCTGCGGGGTTTCCGTTACCGATTCTTCGCTTTTGTATTCAAGTATCGGTTCTTCTTTTCTGTTTTTGTTATCCCTTATAAAATTGAGGCAAAGGTTTTTAAGAATTTTATAGTACCATGTAAAAAAGTTTTTGCTCCTGTCGTAACGGTTAAAATTTTTGTACGCTCTTATGAACGCTCTTTGCGAAAGCTCCATCGCCGAGTCGTGCGAACCCAGTATGCCGTAAGCCGAGAAATAAGCCCGCTGCATATTTTTCTTGACTAACAATTCGAACTCCTGTTTTTTAGTAAGGGAGTTTCGAATTGATTCCGTATCTGTCTGCTCGTCACTCATTTCATTAATTATACACTAAATTGAAATATTTATTCACAAAATATCGAAATTATTTTACAGAATTCTTTAAAAATGCTTCGGAAAAACTTTCGCTTTATTTTTATGCTGTAAAATTGCCGGATAATTATTATTTATTGAACCGTTATTCAGCAAACTTTAATATCAGGTAATATGATTATAGATTCAAACAGCAGAAGACCCGAAATCGAATATCCTTGTAAATGGGGCTATAAGGTTATCGGCAGCAACGTTAACGATATGATTGCTGCAATTGAAGAGTGCGCCGGCTCACTTGAATATGAAATAACACCTTCGAATATCAGCAGGAATGAGAAATATTTCAGTCTGAACTGCTATGTAATCGTTCCTTCGGAAGCAGCGAGGGATATGGTTTATCAGAAGTTAAGCAGCCACCGGCATGTAAAGCTTGTTCTGTAATTTTTTTCTGCGGCACTTTGATTATTATCAAAATTTCTTATTTTTATATAACAGATAATCTATCGATGAATAAGAGTGGATCTTAACTGCACTATACCGTATCCGGTAACTTTAAATTGCTGGAAACATCACCTGAGATTCATTCGAACTCAAATAAAAAAAGGAAGGCGGGAACAACCTTCCAAAGAAAGATTGAGAGAGATATTACTGGTAATTGGGGAGTCGCAAATGGATTTATATCTCGGAAAACTTACTCCCCATGCTATAGCGACTGAAATCATCGGTAGGTTAAATGAGTTTAATGCCGGATCCCGTGTGTTATTTGAGAACTGGCTTTTCGGCAGAGGAGGCGATTACAAACTGCTAACTGTCTCGGACGGTTCGGTTTGGACAATACGGCTTGGGAAAAATGAAAAACGTTATATTCATATTCACCCGGGCAGACACTCCCCCAACACTCTGCGAGTTAAGGCGCTTACACTCAAAACGGCTATTATTGCAGCGATATCCGGTAACGAAAATAATTTATTAAATTTAGAGTTTATTAACGGTATAAGAGTAAGCATACTTAATGCTTCACCGTTAAAATCGGTTTCTTCTACATCCGGATTGGGTAAAATTATAAACATATTAATGGAGGAAGGGGGCTGAAAAAAATGTACGATGTAATCGTAATAGGGGGCGGCATAGCCGGTTCTATTGCGGCTTATACCCTGGCAATGGCAAAGGTTCGGGTTTTAATACTCGAAAAGGAGCCGTTGCCGAGATACAAAACCTGCGGAGGCGGTGTTACTTACCGTGCACGCAAGATGATTCCTTACGATATCGATCTCATTATTGATAAGGAATTTGATACGGCAGATGTTTACGACCATGAGAACGATATCAGATTCCACGTAAAGCGAAATCATCCGATTTTGAACATGACCATGCGCGAAAACCTCGACTACTTCTGCCTCGCCAAAGCAGTGGGTAACGGTGCCGACTTCAAAGATAAAATCTATGTGAAAAATCTGATTGTAAATAAGGACTATGTTGAAGCGGTTACCGACAAAGAAAATTTCACTGCCAAGTTTATAATCGGTGCCGACGGTGCTACCGGTGTTACCAGCAGAGTGCTCGGTTTGCAAGATAACTTCAGGAAAATACCCGCTATGGAAAACGAGGTTTATGTAAACGACGAACTGCTCGAAATGTTCAGCGCTGCACCGCGTTTCGACTTCGGAATAATACCGCATGGATACGGCTGGGTATTCCCTAAAAAAGAACATCTTTCTATCGGTGTGGCATCTATGCGACCAAGCAAGATAAATATGAACACTTATCTTAAATCTTATATGGAAACGCTGGGTATTACCGAAACACTCGAAGAGCAAAAGCATGGATACATAATTCCAATGCATCCGAAAAAGAAAAAGTTTTCTCATGGCAGAATACTGCTTGCAGGTGATGCCGCCGGACTGGCAGACCCGGTAACCGCCGAAGGAATAAGTTATGCGGTTGAAACGGGAAACTACGCAGCCGAAGCTTTACTGCGCGGCAAATTTAATGTTGAAACAGTAAACCGGAAGTACAATTTTATAATGAAAAGGGTTTTAAGCGAATTAAGAAATGCTAAGTTTTTATCGTACTTTATATATCATTCACCCTCATTACGAAAGTTTGTATTTAAAAATTACGGAACGAGATTGAGTGAGTTGATGGCGGACGTAATAACGGGAGAGAAAAAATACGGTAAGCTTGTAAAGAATCCGGTTAACTATTTAAAACTGTTGAACCCGAAATATTTCAAACATAAACCGTTAAGCAGTACGTTTTAAAAAAATATGACTGCCCGTTCCGATAAAAATCTTTGCGGGCAGTCACTTTGGGAGTCATTATGCAGCTTCTGTAAGAAGCTCTTTTTCTATAGCTTCTTTTAACGCTTCTTTAGGCAAAGCACCGACAGCCATTTTAGGTTGTCCTTCTTTCGGAATAAACAACAGCGAGGGGATGCTTCTTATTCCGAAAACAGCACCCAGTTCCTGCTCTTCATCCGTATTCACTTTATAGAAGTTTACTTTACCTTTATATTCTTCCGATAATTCTTCAATTACCGGCGCAACCATTCTGCAGGGTGCACACCACGGTGCCCAAAAGTCAACAACCGCCGGTAAATCCCCCTGATACTTCCATTCCTTGTTCTTCTCGTAATCGAATACTTTCTGAAGGAAAGTTTCTTTCGTTAAGTGTTCAGCCATTTATAGATATTCCTCTTTTTATTTTGTTATATGTTATCGAATACTCTTTTAAATTTTTCCGTTACTTCGTCGGCAACCGATTTTATGTTTTCGTTATCAATTATGTTTGCCATAATAGATGGATCGAAAAACGCAACACCGGTTTTATCACCTTTTTCATAAACAATTACGTTGCAGGGAAGTAAAAGACCAATCTCCTCTTCTGCCTGAAGCGCCTTATGAGCCAAAGGTGGATTACAGGCACCAAGTATTATATACTTTTTAAAATCGACATCTATTTTTTTCTTTAAGGTTTCTTTTACATCGATAGTTGTTAAAACCCCGAAACCTTCCTTCTTAAGTTCTTCGGTTACTTTATTAACAGCTTCATCAAAACTTAAATCAATCGTTTTCGAAAATGCGTATTGCATTATAACTTCTCCTATTTTTCTTCTTTTTTAGTTGTTGAAATTTTAAACGGCACATACAACGGGCAAAAGCTCATAAAGCTTGTAAGCAGGAATACCAGGGCAAGTATTCCCAATATAATAGCCGCCGTGCCCGTTATTTGATCGGTAAAGTAAAGAATGGCAATAACAACAGCCACCAAAATCCTTATTCCCCTGTCGATTGAACCCATGTTCTTTTTCATTTTCCGTCTCCTTTGTTTGTTAATGATTTGATACCGGATTTCCAATTAATAAATAATGCTCCTATAACCGCACCGTAAATAGTGCTTATATAGGGGTTCCCGGTAATTGCACAACCATTGTTACATCCGATGAAGTAGTAATACGCATATCCGCCAACCGCACCAATGATTATGGGAAATAAAAGTTTACTTATCTTAAACCAACTGCGTTCCACTGTAATATACCGCCTTTTAAGTTTGCAACGTTAAATCCGTTTTTCTTAAGTTTTGCCGCTGCCGATAAACTCCTGTTTCCGGTTCTGCAGTAGCAAACTATTTCTTTTTCTTTATACTTCAGCAATTCCTCCGAACGCGATTTAATTTCGGCAAGAGGAATATGCAACGAGTTTTTAATGGAGCCGGACTTGTGTTCGTCTTTCGTCCTCACATCCAACAGCAAAATGTTTCTGTTTTTCTTAAGCTGCTGCGACAGCTCAACGGGCGAATACTGCTTGATTGTTTTCAGCAGTATTATCCTTTTAATAACATTAAAGGATAACAACGCTATAATAGCGTATAGTATTAATTGTCCGGTATCCATACTTTAATAAATAATTTCTAAATAAGTTTTAATATATGATACAGAAAACTTAAAATGGTTTCAGAGAAAAAACCCCCGCTACCTGCGGGGGCTGTAATTTACCTGGTTGCATGTTTCAATTTTTTCAGGAATAATCTTACGAGTAAGGCGGCAAACAACGAAGTGATTACAAGCAGAAGGAAGAATTGCCACAGTTCCCAGTTCTGGTAGAACCTACCGACAAATCCGGAAAGATAGTTACCTACAGCCGTTGCACCAAACCAGCCGCCCATCATTAATCCTTTCATCTTCGGCGGGGCTACCTTCGATACGAATGATAATCCCATAGGACTCAGGTGAAGCTCGGCAAGTGTAATTACAAAATAAGTTGATATGAGCCAGTAAGGCGATACGGTAATAGGAGAACCGGAGCCGCCGAGCGTATGAACAGCCGGCAGTCCCTGCGAAGCAAACACCATTATAAGATACGCCATTGCCGTTATAACCATCCCCAATCCTATTTTTGCCGGCGAGGACGGTTCCTTTCCTTTCTTATTCAGAAATGCAAACCATCCAACAATAATTGGTGTTAACAAAACAATAAACATAGGGTTGAACGATTGAAACTGCTCGGGTGCAATTTCATTCTGCCCGGAGAGTGCATTCAGTTTTAAAATTATAACTATTACACCAATTACTGCAAACAGAGCACCAGCCATCTTTTTCTTTGCCGTGTTCGACATTAAAGCAACACCACCGCCTAAAAGAATAAAAAGAATTGCATGCAGTCC
>JAJRSV010000416.1 GCA_024278655.1 Bacteroidota bacterium
AATTATTTTGATGTTGGTATTGCCGAAGAGCATGCCGTAACGTTTGCTGCTGGATTGGCTACACAGGGAATAATTCCCGTCGTGGCAGTTTACTCAACATTTTTGCAGCGGGCTTTCGATCAGATAATTCACGATGTTAGTTTGCAGAAGCTGCACGTTGTTTTTGCAATGGACAGGGCGGGATTGGTTGGTGCAGACGGACCGACTCATCACGGAACATTCGATCTTACTTATTTAAGATTGATTCCCGGAATGGTTATTATGGCTCCGAAAGACGAAGCGGAGTTAAGAGATATGCTTTACACTGCAATTGAACATTGCGACGGTCCCGTTGCATTAAGATATCCGAGAGGAACGGCACTCGGCGTTCCTTTGAAAGACGGGTTCAGGAAAATTGAAATCGGAAAGAGCGAAACAATTATCGAAGGCGAAGACGTTGCATTGCTGTCACTGGGATTGATGGTTGATTATTCGCTTAAAGCTGCCGAGATGCTTAAGAGCGAAGGCGTCAATGCCGAAGTTGTAAATATGCGTTTCGCAAAACCTCTCGATACAGAAAAGCTTGATGAGGTTGCTTCGAGGTTCAGCAAAATAATTACACTCGAAGAAAACAATCTGCCGGGCGGTTTCGGAAGCGGTGTGCTTGAGTACTTTGCAGAGAAAAATTACAAGAACGATGTTCTCCGTATCGGGCTGCCGGATAAATTTGTAGAGCACGGTACACAGCAAGAGCTTCATCATATGCTCGGCATCGATCCCGAAGGAATTAAGGAACGGGTAAAAGTATTTGTCGAAAGCAAAAGCGTTAAACACGGGGTTGAGTATTAATGGAAAAGGTTAAAGTAGGTGTTATAGGATTAGGGGGCGTTGCTCAACTTGTTCACCTGCCTAACCTTGCCAAAATTAAATATGCCGAGCTTAAAGCTGTTGCCGAGGTAAAAGCCAGCCGGTTAAATACCATTGCCGATAAATTCAATGTTGAGGAAAGATATAAAAACTATAAAGATTTACTCGAAAAAAGTGATGTCGATGCCGTTATTATAGCTACACCTACCGGACTTCACAAAGAAATAGCGATCGATTGTTTGAATGCAAAGAAAGATGTTCTGGTTGAAAAACCGATGGCAAGAAATTATTCCGAAGCGGTTGCAATGGTTGAAGCCGCAAAAAAGAATAAACGAAAATTAATGGTGGGAATGAATCTGCGTTACCGTCCCGATACGATGCTTCTGAAGACAATGATTAACTCTGGTGAGATAGGCGAGCCGTTTTATGCAAAAGCATTATGGATAAGAAGACAAAGCAGCAGCGAAAACTGGTTCATGAAAAAAGAAGAAGCCGGCGGAGGCGTTATACTCGATTTGGGGATTTTACTGCTCGACCTTGCACTCTGGCTTTTGGATTATCCGAAAGTTAAAACCGTGCAAACTCAAAATTACTTTCATAAAACTAAATCACTCGAAGATACTTCGATTAGCTTTTTACGCTGCCAGGATTCGAAAGTGGTTAATATCGAAGCAAGCTGGTCGCTGCCGGTTGCAAACGATTTATTCCAGCTTATTGTTTACGGCACTAAGGGCAGCATTACTTCATCGCCTTTGCACATCTATAAAAAGGTGGATGATCAGTTTATCGATCTTCGACCGAGCGTTTCCGAAACCCCGTCACAGTTGTTCAAAAAATCTTACCTTAATGAGTTAAAGAGTTTTCTCGGTGCGGTAAGAGGATTGAATCCTGTTTTATCTTCGGGAGATGAAGCGGCGGAAAGATTAAAGATAATCGAAGCGATGTACAAATCGGCTAAAAAGAATCAGGAAATTAAAGTTAATTAACCATGCCTAAAATTTTATTAGTTGACGATGAGCCCGACATAGTTGAGTTTCTCAAGTACAATCTTGAAATGGAAGATTACGAAGTTATAGTGGGTTACGACGGAACGGAAGCATTAAAAAAACTTCCTGAAAACCCGGACCTCATCATACTCGATATTATGATGCCCAACCTTGACGGATTTGAAGTTTATAAGAAGATTACTGCAAAACCGAAATACCGCGATATTCCGGTTATATTCCTAACCGCTAAATCGGGTGAGATGGATGAGGTTAAAGGACTTGAACTCGGTGCAAGCGATTACATTCAAAAACCGATATCCCCCAAAAAATTAATTGCACGTGTAAAAGCCAACCTGCGTAAAGTTTCATCGAAAAAAGATGAAAGCGAAGAAAAAAAAGAAGTAAGCATTGGTCCGCTGGTAATTGATAAAGTAAAGTATCTGGTAAAAATAGATAAAGACGATGTTGTATTTCCGCGTAAAGAGTTTGAGCTTCTTTTCTTTTTGGCTAACAATCCGGGAAGGGTTTACAGCAGGGATGAGTTGCTGAGGGAAGTCTGGGGCAGCGATGTGTTTGTTGTCGACAGAACAGTTGATGTACACATAAGGAAGATAAGAGAAAAACTCGGCACTCATTCGGATTTGATTGAAACCGTTAAAGGCGTAGGATATAAATTTAAAAGTGTTTAGCGATATTAAAGCCAACCTCAAGTCAGCCCGCATTTATTTTAAGGAATTTTTGTTTCTCTTCATCGTTATGGCAGCTTCTATTTTGATTTTAGTCGATAACCTGCAAACAGCACTCATTCTTATTTTTATATTACTTACAGCCGGTTTTGTTGCAATTAACCTGATGGGATTGAAAAGGGATGAAGAATTAGAAGAGATAAAAAAAATCATTAATAATATCCGCAAGCACCGCTACATAAGCAGCGACGAGATAGTTTTGAATAATAACTTATCGGCTCTCGAAAGTGCAATAAAAAAAATGTTTCAGAAAAGTATGGATGATATCGGGCATCTTAAAAAGCTGCAGCTAATGCGTTCGCAGTTTATTGCAAACGTTTCGCACGAACTTAGAACTCCGATATTTACAATACAGGGATACATCGAAACGCTGCTGGACGGCGCAGTAAACGATCCGAAAGTTAATCTCCATTTTCTCGAAAAAGCAAAGCAGCACACAATAAACTTAAGCAATCTGCTTAACGATTTAATTGACATATCGATGATTGAATCGGGTGAGATGCGGATGAGCTATCGTTACTTTAAGGTGGATGAATATTTGTCTGCGATTGTTAATCAGTTAAAACCGCTTGCAAACGAAAAGGGTATCGAACTGAATTACAATCCCGTGGAAGAAAATCTTGAAGTGTTCGGCGACAGGGATAAATTAAAACAGGTTTTCGTAAACCTTATTCAGAATGCGGTTAAGTACACGGAGGAAGGTAAAGTAGAAGTAATTGTTGAAGATGAGAAAGACTCGGTAAGGTTTGTAATAAAAGATACGGGTATCGGCATTCCGGAAGAATACCAGAAAAGAATTTTCGAAAGATTTTACAGGGTTGATAAAGCCCGTTCACGTTCGGTTGGAGGTACGGGGCTGGGACTGGCAATTGCAAAACACATTGTGGAAGCACACGGAACTCAAATTGATGTAGAAAGCGAACCCGGGAAGGGAAGCGAGTTTTCTTTTCGATTGAAAAAATAGTGCAATTTTTATATAAAAGCGGCTGAATAAAAATTATTCATTCTTTTCTAACCGTTTTAATGTGTTTCCTCATAACCGGTAAGAGCACGGTTCCGGAATTAAGGCAAACACACCACATATAGAATTGACATAAACCCTTCAATCTGCTATATTTGTAAGCTAAAATTCAAAATTAGAGGTGTAAATGTTTGCAGTTGTAAATATAGCAGGACAGCAATTTAAGGTTTCGGAAAATAATACTTATTATGTGCCTCATTTATCCGTCGAACCGGAGAAGGAAGTTACTTTCGATAAAGTTCTTTTAGTCGATACGGATAAAGAAATTAAAATCGGCAATCCTTCGGTTGATGGTATAAAAGTTACGGCAAGGGTTCTCGAACATATTAAAGACGATAAAGTGATCGTGTTCAAAAAGAAAAGAAGAAAAGGTTATAAAAAGAAAAACGGACACAGGCAGCAGTTAACAAAAATTGAAGTTACCAAGATAGGTTAAAAGGAGATTTAATAATGGCTCATAAAAAAGGTCAGGGTTCATCCCGAAACGGACGAGACAGTAATCCTCAGTATCTCGGCGTAAAAAGATACGGCGGCGAAAAAGTTATAGCCGGTAACATTTTAGTACGCCAGAGAGGCACAAGATTTCATCCCGGAATAAATGTGAAAAAAGGCGGCGACGATACGCTGTTTGCAGTAGCAGACGGGATAGTAAAGTTTGAGACGAAAAGAGGAAACAGAAAATACGTTAGTGTATATCCTTCATAACTCCTCCTTTAATAAAAAAAACCCTCCTTTTTACGGGAGGGTTTTTTATTGAAGATTATCCCTATCGATTAAAATCCTAATCTTTCCATATCGGCAACAAGTTTTTTAACTGCGTTTACCGAGTTATCGAATGCTGCCTGTTCGGTTTCATCCAATTCAAAATCAATAACCTTCTCAACACCTGTTGCACCTAAAACTGCAGGCACACCAACATAATAACCGTCAACACCGAATTCGCCTTGCAGATAAGCGCAAACCGGCAGCAGTCTTTTTTCGTCGTATATTATTGCTTCTGCCATTGCGGTTGCAGCCGATGCAGGTGAGTAGAAAGCGGAGCCGGTTTTTAACAGGGCAACAACTTCGCCGCCTGCTTTTTTGGTTCTTTGAACCATTGCATCCATAACTTCCTGTGCTTTGGCTTTATCGCCGTATTTTCTTTCGAGCAGTTCCATTACCGGAATGCCGTTTACGTTTGCGTATCTAACTATCGGAACCATTGTATCGCCGTGTCCGCCGAGCACCATTGCGTTAACATCTTTAACCGATACGCCTAATTCCCATGCAATGAATGTGGAAAATCTTGATGAATCGAGCACACCTGCCTGACCCATTACCCTGTTATGTGGAAACCCGGTAATTTTCTGAAATAATGTTACCATTGCATCGAGTGGATTGGAAATGATTATAACGATTGCATCGGGAGCGTGTTCTTTAACTCCTTCGGCAACCGATTTCATAATTTTAGCGTTTGTGGTAAGCAAATCATCACGACTCATTCCGGGCTTACGGGGTAAGCCGGCTGTTATAATTACAAGGTCTGCACCGTCGATATCTTTGTAATCGTTTGTTCCCTGAACCTTAACATCAAAACCGTCTATGCGCGATGCTTCGGCAATATCGAGTGTTTTACCTTGCGGCAAGTCTTCAACGATGTCGTACATCATAACATCGCCGAGTTGTCTGCGGGCAATAAGTTGTGCGAGCACGCCGCCTATTTGTCCGCCGCCTATAAGTGCAATTTTTTTTCTGTTCATTTTTGCTCTCCCTTAAAAAATATTTTTATTAGCAACTGTTAAAATAAAGATTTTTTTACTGAAGTGTTAAGGATTGGTTATTGGTTATTAGTCAATGGTCATTGGGTCATTTGTAGTCATTCGTTGTCATTTATTGATTTGTTGAACTAGTGATTTGGTGATTGAGTTATATTCTTTTGTCTTTTTACTCCTGCCCACCGAAACTTCAGTGTAGGTGGGTTAGTCTTTAATCTTTCCCAAGACTATCATCCAATCTTGCAATCTTGTAATCTTGTAATCTTGCAATCAAAAAATCACCAAAT